>NZ_JBBIAM010000164.1:0-17173 GCF_054185185.1 Bradyrhizobium sp. UFLA05-153 | reverse complement strand
CAGAGCGAAGCAGAACAGCCCGATCATCGCGCCAGCTTAGGCGATTCCAACGCGGTATCACACTCGGATGAGGTTTTCGGTACACACAGGTCTCGGGAGCAATGAGTCGAGGGCGCGATCGTGCGAAAAAGCAGACACGTAAAGGAGTAAGCCATGACATTGACCAGCGGCCGCTTTATCGGTCTTGAGTACGACCGGATGATCGTCCGGTTCTCGATGCTCGACGGGGCCAGGGAGATTCCTTGCGCGATCTCGACCTCTGCGATGGACTATCTCGAGCGCGGTCCGCAAGTTGGCCCTGAGCAGCGGGAAGCCCAGTTCAACCGCCTGCGCGACCGCATCGAAGCATGCGCAGCAAGCAAATATCGCGCGACGGAGTTCGAAGGCACGCCGCCAGGGATCGTGTTACGAGGCATCGATTTCAGGCCACGGTGATGACAGCAACCGGCCAGCTAGATGCATGGCCGGCACGGGACCCGGTCGTCGTGCAGGTCCCATGATCGTAGCTAACGGCGCTGCTGTTCGTCGCGATCCGACTTCTGGCCGCCCTGACCGGGACTGTTCTGATTCCTGATCTGCGTCCCTTTTCGCTGCGTCACAAGTGATGCAACCGTCATGGGGTTAGATCCGAGAACATAACGTTCCTCGACCTGCGGCATTCTCCTGAACAAGGGACTCTCTACTCTGCCCGTGCTTTGATCTCCGGCAAGGGCGGCTTGCGCTCAAATGGCTTCTTTTTGGGCGGTGCGGGCAGCAATCCTTCTCGGATCGCCTGCTTCCGAGCGAGCTTGCGGGCCCTGCGAACAGCTTCAGATTTCTCGCGGGCCTTTTTTTCCGACGGCTTTTCATAGGAGCGCCGCTGCTTCATTTCCCGGAAGACGCCCTCCCGTTGCATCTTCTTCTTAAGAACACGGAGTGCCTGCTCGACATTATTGTCTCGGACAAGTACCTGCAATTAATTCTCCTCGATGGGGCTGCGAATTGCGACACGTCCTGCATGGCAGCCAATTGCGCAGGAGCTTCGTTGCGATTTCGAGGATGGTGGCGTTGACATTCATCGCCGGCTTCGAACAAGCCGACCTAATTGTCACTACGCTGAACTTGGTGGTATCAACAGTGACCACTGTCGAGCAGCCCTGTCAATCGATAAAGCCCTGCTTGCACGTCGCACGCGCTTGTCCTCCCGGTTGACCAGCATCCGGTACCCCCACCTCATGGTCCGGTCCTGGCGGAACCTGCTTGCCGGCGGTGCAAGGCCGTGGGCGATCAACTCTCGATCTGCTTCACCGTCGAGATCGGCCATCGACCCTCATGCCCCGCGATCGAGATGCGGAGCCCATGCTCATCATCGAGGAAGACGCCATCGATTGTGCCAGCCTTGCCGTCAGTCAAGACGACGGCCTTGCCGACTAACTCTTTCTCGGCCTCGTGCAATTCGCGCAGAACGTTCATGGCTCGTTTGTCGCCTGTGCTCGAGGCGCTCATGGTGCCAACTCCAAACGGCCCGCCGATCGGCGCGTCAAGCGCGGGCGATCTCAACAACCTCGCTGAGCTTGTTTTCGGCGTCGTAGATCTTGACCTGAAGCCGAGGGAATCGGTTCTTCAGCTGTGTGCCAGCTTCCAGGGCGCTCGGTTTCGCCGTGAAGGTCGCCTTGACATGACCGTCGACGATTAAGGCATAACCGGTTGTCAGGGGATCAATCGATGCCTTCGCGGTACGGGCGGACGCTGCTGGCGCTGCCAGCCTGCGCTTCTCGCGCATGGGAAAAACTCCGCTTGTCGGGGACTGCTAATCAACCGCCCGCGGTCTCCAAGGTTCCCGTCACTCGATGCGCGCCAACGCACAGACGGCGCGCACCCGCGGTTCTGGAATGCAAAACGTCCGCCCGAAGGCTGCCGGCAAGGCAAAGCGCCACCCAGTGTCGCAAAGCGAACCGAGCGGAAATCGAGACTCGATTAGGCTGTTGGCCATACTAGGAACGGCTATTGCCATATGAGACCTACGCACTCGTAGTTGACGCCATGGGGATCATCGTCCTCGCGGTGTTGATCGTCGGACAGCGATCACGTCGGCGCGCCCGAGGCCGATGGCCGTCCGGATAAACGCAAAAAGGGCCGCCATGAGGCGGCCCGTCGATCGATGTTGTAAGGTCCGTGTCAGGGCCGCTATGCAAAGCTAACCGTGGCTGCCGAGTCCCCTCCCAGGGGGATTGGACGGCTGCCAGGTCCGGTTGGGTTAGCCTCCAATGCCGGGCCTCGCTTCATTTTGAGATCGACCTGACTCACCTAGTTGAATGCTCGGCAAGCTCGGTTGAGGCATTAATTCCCAATGCAAGCCGAAGAGATGCGAGCGAAAGCCAGAGAGTGCGCAGAGATGGCCAACTGGGCCGATCGAGTCACCAGCTACTTCTATCTCCAAGCCGCCAAGCAATGGAACGACATGGCCGCGCAGATGGAATTGCTGGAGCGCGAGCCGGTGTATCGGATCATTCGGAGTCGCGAAAAGTAGGCAGGCCTCAGTGGCGGGCCTCTGTCTTTGCGAGACGCCACAAGGTGCCGCTCTCGCGCAACTCGAGCCAGCCGCGTTCGACCGCGCTGCCTGGGTGGTGACTCTGGCGCGCTGCCTCGCCTCTGCTCTCCCTTTAGCGGGGCCGTTTTGGGCGGCGAGCAGCTCCAAGGTGTTTCTTCTCGGCTGGGATGGCCATTTGCAACAAATATTGCAGAAAGGCCGGGATATTTTCCCCTTCGGCCGAGCGCCGCTGCAGCTCAGCGGCGATGTCTGTCGTTACAACGCGCGACCAGCCCTCGGTGGTGTTAAAACAGACGATGCGCAAGGGAGGGTGATACCGGCCCTCCAAGAGGTCGCAGATCAGTGTTTCGCGGTTATCCTCACCGTAGCACCAGGTGCGGCCTGCCCAAGTCCCGGAGGCATCCAGTACGATGTAGGTGTCGTCGTCTAAATCTTTCGGCACGATGGATGGCGCGCGAGGCATACCAAACACTCCCGCCCCGGAAGTGGAAGGCTGTGACAATTAACACCGCGCAAGCGGGCTTATGCCACGGTTGGCTTGCAATATCCGGGTTACCAGGTCGGGACCGCTGCGAGCTACTGCTGGTCGTGGGTGTGCAAAGGAGGCCGCCCACTGAAGCGGATTTACCGCTCCAACTCCTTGCGGATGAAATCGCAGTGGGCAACGTGCGAATCCCGGACCGCTCGATAAGTGGCGAGCACATCCAGGGCTAGCGCCGTCGAGCTGCCAGCGCGTTCCAGTTCATCGATGATCTCGACTTGGCGCGCAATGTTCCGATCGCTCTGCGCCACATGGCGCCGCGCCTCGGCAAGGTGCTTCCGGATTAGCCGTAGGTCCATGCGATAAGGATACCCGAAGGGGAGCTACCGCCTTTGACCTACGTCAACGGGGCCCCCCCAGCGCCATGCCAGGTATACTGGTCGGATGGCGGGCTTACGGACTGTCATCCGATATTTTGGAAGTGCAGATACTTAAGCCTTCGTGCCCCGCCTTCGGACGAATTTTCAAAGTACGTTGGGCATGGATACTTTGACCCACCGTTCTTCCCATTGACTCGGAGGCGGGTCTTTTTCTGCTTCGCGATTGCAAGTCAGGCGGATCTGTCCTTCAGGAGCCGGACATGACATAGGTGCCGCTCTTGAAGTGCACTTCAGCGCACCCATTCGGTCTTGATCTCTATTCGGAAAAACCGGTGCTTCTTCTCGGCTCCTGACTACCGGCTTCCATGTCCCGCCGGGAGCCTTTCAACGTTCGTCATTTGACGGGTCCCTCGCAAACCGTAACCTCTCCTGCCGTTGGTGGCTGCTCATTCTTGCGATATGGTCGGGCTGATCGCCATTCAGCGGTGCAGAGAATCCCCTGATCGCATTCGTCCGCAAGCCTAAGAAGCAGGTCGGCGTTGGCCTTGTCGCTAGAGGCGAGCGCTAGCCTGCGATATCGGATCGCGCGGGCTTTGCTCATGGCATCTCACATCTCAATGCTAGCGCGCTTTCCTAGATCGAGGCGAGGTGGCCGGACCACTCACGGCGTGCCTTACTTCGGTGGGTGCAAATCGCCTTGAAGCCAGCGGCCAAGGGCCTTCGAATGCAAAGGGTCTTCGCAGGCGGCAAGGGTCGTAAGCACGTGGTCGCAGACAGCGCACTGATACCTGTGCAAGTCCACGCCTGGGCGCTCTGCCTCGATGCTGACGAGCATCATCGAAGCCTTGCACCTTGGACAGACGGGGCGCGGGAATGTGATCGGAGGAATGGTAGGCGAGGGGCGTTGAGGTTGGGCCATGATGCCTCCCTACGCATAGGCGGGAGCGCAACACTCTCAGTCACCGGCAAATGCCAGGATGCGGAACGGTGATAGCGCAAATATGCGCCGCAGCGACCTCAAAAGCGAGCTAATTCGAATCGCAGCAATGGTCACATTGAAAGCGGAACAACCGGTTGGCGACAACATGCCCGCCGGCTGAGGCGGTGAACGACAAGGGCCGCCGGTTCACGCAGGCAGGTCTAACTTGCTTTTGAAGTAATTTCACGAATCTCGCCAGGCTGGAGGTGCAACGCCTCAATCTCCTGAACTTCCAGCCTGTTGCTCAGCAAGGCTGCTGTCCACCCTTCTGGGATGGCCTCCACGGGCGGCCGGAGTCTGATCCGCGGCGATGGGGCGGGGTGTTCAGGAAACACAAAATCCACCGCGTGAAGGTCTCACGGGGAGGTGTCGCGATTGGCACAAGTTATCGGATCGACGCTTTGTTCCTGCGGATAGCGAGTGCTAATCAAGACAGCATGCCAGCAACCTTTAGGTCCCTCAATAGTTTGCAGATGATCACCGCTCGGCCCGTGGCATTTATCGGTGTTGAGAACGCCGGTTGCGCTCCCGCCCAATCCAAACAGGGAGCAGCGCCATGTTGCACCGGCGATCCTTCGAGCAATCATCGGCACTTGAAGACCGACTAGAGGAAGAGGCAGCTGACTTGCGCAGGCAAGCTGAGGGCATGCCTCCTTGCGTTCGTCGAGAGGAGCTTCTGCGAAAGGCGCGCCAAGCCGACAACGCCGCGCACGTGAGTGGGTGGTTGCGTGCCGCAAGCTCACAGCCTCCAAAGTAAGGCATCGGAAGGGATGGCCCGTGCTTGATCCTGATCGTGTCCTCGTCTTTTGCCCGAACTGTCAGGCTTGGCCGATGGCCGCGCACTTCATCAGGACAAGGTGGGTAGCCCAGACTCACGAAATTGATTTCCGGTGCCAGCACTGCGGCCATGAAGAAGCCCACGCGATCGATAGCAACGGCGGGATCAAAACCACTATGAGGCGGCGACGCCGCTGCTTCGAGCGTTGAGTGATCTTGATCGGGTGGTGACCGGGCGGTGTGCAGATTCTCGGTGGACATGGTTGCGCATGCCGGCATGAAAGCGCCGACATGAGTACGCCGCAAATTATCGATTCCTGCCAATGTGGATCCCCGGGCACAGGCGCCGCGCAGCCGTCAGTGAATTCCATCTCGGGATATAGGACCAGCTCATTGCGATCCTCCGCCGCCTTCACCAGAGCGTTCCGCGCTGCAGGAGTAGGCGACACGAGCAGCGCGAGCAAAGGAACGGCGCCGGATGCTGTAAATTGCCTGCCGACGGCACGGCCGCTGCCGCTTCCGCCGCGAAGATTTCAGCATGTCCCGCTTCAAGACAGCTGTCGAGATTGTACAATCTCTCCCGCCCGTTTAAAGGCCTCCCGCTGTCCTCAATGGACCCGCGACGTCTTCAGCGTGTCATGGGCGGCATAGTTCCACTTGAGGAACCTCGCCCGCATTGCCCACGGGAGGTCGTGATGGGTGGCCAGTTGGTGCAGTCGCCTGGCTAGGCGTGCGCGGGCGTAACGCCGTGCGTCGTGAAAGTTGCCAATTCGAGCAGAAGACCTTGAGACCCTGCGAGAACACATGCTCGCGGTCATCGCCGCCAACGCCTTTGGGCTGCGTGACACAATTGGCAAGAGTGCCTTTGACGAACGTGTCATGACGGCCATACGCAAAGTGTCGCGGCATGAGTTTGTGCCAATCGAACTTCAGCCCTACGCGTATGCCAATATTCCGCTTCCAATCGGCTTCGAAAAGACGATCTCGCAGCCATTTATCGTCGCCCTAATGACAGATCTGCTCGACATCAAGGCCGATGACAGCGTTCTCGAAATCGGGACCGGTCTTGGCTATCAGGCCGCCATCCTCGCGCAGCTGGCCCGCAAGGTATACTCCGTCGAAATCATCGAAGAGCTTGGCCAAGAAGCGAGGCGACGGCTCCGACAGCAGGGCTGCAGCAATGTCGAACTCAAGATTGCCAATGGCTATCACGGTTGGTCAGAGCACGCCCCCTTTGACAAGGTGATCGTGACAGCCGCTCCCGATCTCATTCCTCCTCCGCTGATCCACCAATTGAAAGCGGGTGGGAAAATGGTGATACCGGCCGGCCTGCCCAATGTGCAGCAGCTCATTCTGGCTGAGAAGCTCGCTAACGGCAGAATGACGATGAAAGAGATTCTGACCGTCCGGTTCTCTCAACTCGAGGGGACTGGACCTAGCCTGCAATAAGTCCGATCGCCCATCCGTAACGGAGCATGGCCACAATGATCGAGAGCAGTAGCGCCGTCACCCTCGCGACCTACGACACGTCGCTTTCGAGCTCACATTCGCATCCGCGAGCCTGGCCGCGGTCTAGCGGCATTGGCGCGCGATCCTGCCCCGTTCTTGCCGCTGGCGAGAGGCTTCCTCGCCGGAGCGGCGATCAGCCCGCCTCGAATGGCCTGCTTGCGCGCGAGTTTGCGTCGTCGGTGGATGGCTTCCGTTTTCTCTCTCGAAGTGCTGTCTGAGGGCTTCTCGTAGAAGCGCCGCCGGCGCATCTCCCTGAACAGGCTCTCCCGCTGCATTTTTCTCTTGAGGATGCGAAGCGCTGTCGACGTCATTGTCTCGAACGAATACCAGAACGCGTGTTGCTCCCAAGGTGGCCGCACAAACCATCGCAACGTTGGCAAGGATGCATCTGCATCCCAAACTACCGAAGCTCATTCAAGGTACGAGCCCGGTGGAGATCATCCCGGGGGAAATGCTGAGCTGCTGCAAGATGTCCCCCTTCGCCGGGGAGTTTCAGCTACCTCAGGAGCTAGACATCAGGTCCGATCTTTCGATCCGGTTGCTCTTGCGAGCTCCCGAATGTGGTGCTCCGCAGCGGCCATTTGCCGTTTCACAAGCTCGGACTGAGCAGCGGCAACTTCCTCAATACTAGCCGTCGACGCGACCTTTCGAGCGTGATCGAAGCTGGTCTTCAGGCTCTCTTCCGAGAACGCGAGCACTTCCTTCGAGACCTCTGCTGCCGGCATCGTGCTGGCCGCTGTTGATCTGCGCGCCGCATCAAAGAATAAGCCGAAAGCTTTTTCGGCCTGGCCGATCGTCTTCTCGGCGAGCTCGCGCAGCTCGGCGGGAACTTCCAACTTAGGTTCAGTCATCTTCGTCCCGCCTGTGAAGTTAACAATCTTATGACGCATCTTGACGATTGGACAAGGGCCGGCGTTCGTCCTTATCAATGCCTTGGAGCGCCAGACCTCATGCGGATTCGGTGTGTGGTGCACTTGTGTATTGTTACGTAAACCCATACTTTGCGTACATTCGATTAGCCGCTGTGCCTTTTTGAACGCGCCTGCGGGCTCCTTCCCGAAGACATCCGACCAGTTGAATCTGAGATCGCGTGACGTGACGCGAATGCGCTTTGGAGAAGAAAATGCCGACAGGTACTGTTAAATGGTTCAATGGCCAGAAGGGTTTTGGCTTTATCCAGCCCGACGATGGCGGAAATGATGTCTTCGTGCACATCAGCGCCGTTGAACGGGCCGGCCTTGCCGGCCTCGCAGAGGGCCAGAAGGTTAGCTTTGAGCTCAAGACCGACAAGATGCGTGGTAAGGTAAGCGCGGAAAATCTGTCGCTGGCTTAAGCTGTTTGCGCCATTTCAAGGATGTACTGAAATGGCTGTAATGCCCGCTCGATCCTGTGGATTGAGCGGGCTTTGCTTGTGGCGAACTCGGAAGAGAGATGAGCGGCAAGAGATCAGTTGAACCTTCGCCCGAAAGCATCGCACGCGCCAACCGGCAGCGGTTGGCCGTGGAAGAAGGTGCACGAGCGATGGCGGATCTGGAGCGACAGGCCGTCGAGGTTCGCAAGAACATGGAGCGTCTTCGCGCCTTGCGGGAGGCCAAGGAAGCGCAAGAGGCAAGAACGCGAACGGTTCTGCCGGAAGCCGCAAGGAAAAAACGCAAGAAGGAACTTTGAAGAATAGCGACTGGACTTAGCCTTGGTCGGCCCGCAGGAGGGGAGGCCGATGCTCTGTCCTGAACCGGGGAGACGGCCAGATGCCCAAGAGTGTGCGGATCGTGCCTAAGGCCGTGTCGGGCGACCGGCAAACAATCACCTTCGTACTGGCCATAGGCTCGGTTCGGCAGACGTGCCGTCTTGAGACGACGTTCCGGACGCAGAACCAGGCGTTCAGCTATCTCCACAAGTATCGGACAGAATTTGAGCGTGTCGCTCGCGTTAGACTGGCGCGTGGCGAGGTTGACGACGGCGTGATTCGCCTCACGATGCTTTAGATCGATACGGGGGCCCCGCATGCGCTTGACGAGCGAAAGTGCCTTGCGAGCGCGTGCACGCAAACTCGGCTACGCTATCCATAAGTCGCGGTCACGTTCAATTCATGAAGACAATCTCGGCAAATACGCACTCGTGAAGGAAGATAGCAACTCCGTCGTGCTCGGTGAGCGTTTTGATGCCTCGCTGTATTTGAGCTGATCACCCGTAGGTGATCGTTGATTGGCGCCAACCAAGAACTTGGCATGCCCTGATGGCGACAGTGGAGCTTTGGCTATGGCGCAGCCTGATGATTTCAAACTGATCGAGCAGATCGTCGCCGCCGGCGGCCACAAGCACATGACGGGCGAGCTTGATCGCGACAAGTATCAGCGCTTGGTCGAATTGGGTTGGTTGAAAGCCTTCGTGGCAAGCATCGGCGATGCGTCCTATCAGGTGACCGAACGCGGCAGAGCACCCAGCCTCTCGTTTTTTGAGGCTGGAAATCCTTCGAAGCGGCGACGAAGAGCTGGCGCAGCGCGAATGCTGAAGAGGGGCGTTCGCATGCGCAAGATCAGGAGCAGGTGATGAAGTTAAACGAAGCCCAGATATCCAGGACCCTATCTCAGTTTCCAGCACAAGTGCTTGCCGAGGATCATCCGGCAGTCGCCCAATTCTGCGAACTCTTCGGGCATCATACCTTCTTTCTCGACGGCAGGGGACTGAGCGTGTTGGAGCTGCTGCAGATTCCTGGAATGGAAGCGCAGGAAGGAGAGATAATAAGCCTTGCGGATTGGAGCGATGCGGAGTTCACGAAGCTCACCACGCATCAGCCCGAACCAACGGGTGTCGTCATTCGCTTAAGAGAAGTTCAACACTGAGACGGTCGCCCGTCTGGTCGCGATCGAGGAGGTGCTCGAGTCCGTCGGCGATACCTGCCCGGAATGCCCGCCCGAAATCAATTAGGCCTACCGGTACGCCGGGCCCGTTCGCCCAAGCGTGGCGCCTGCCAACCCGACCCGCCTGGACGCGAGCCTAGCCAGCAAGTGGCTTTCGCATAGTTGAATAACTGCGGATCGCCGGAACGTGAGGGCAAGCGCTATGGACAAGCTCAGCTTCACGCGCGCAACGCTCTGGACCTTGGGCTCTCTGATCTTGATCTTTATGAGCTGTTGGACGCCTTTCGTCGCGTTGCGTCTGTGACGCCGGCAGCGCTTTTGGTCGACGCCGCCTCGCGAGCCAATCGTTCCGCCTTCAACCGCTCCCGGTTTGCATGAAACGCCTCTTGGGCGCGCTCATACTCCGATAGTTTTACCTTGGCATCCGCGGCCTTGAACGCCTTTTGAGCTTCCCGTTCGGCCGCGATGGGAATCTTCCGCCGGGATAAGTGATTGATCATCTGCTCCCTCCTCCGCGCGCGAACGGTCCTAGCGCTAAACAGTGCGCATCTGGACCGCCAACCTAGTGGGTAGGTTTTCCTCCGGCTTGGGCTCTTGGGGTGTAGCGCCGCAAGCAGGAATTCGACGCCTGACGAGCCCGTTGGTTCCATGTCTCTGGGCGCGCCAAATGGGCGCAAGGGTCTCGTTTGTTGAAGACACAACAGTCAGCCTGATCATTCGTCGATACGAGACTGGTCTTCGCCAGTCAGCCATCTGCATCGCGCAGCGTCGCGATAAGCTTCAGGAGCGCGTGCTGTTCTGGACCGTTGGCTCCATCTCGGAGGAATTTACCTATAGGGGTGTAGGATATCTGTCCACCGGAGCTAAGATTCGGCTGATGCTTCACGACCGGCATATTGGAAGCCGGGTCGCGGGCCAGAGACCAGGAATCGCCGTTGCTGCTTTCGTACAGAACTCGTTCAGTCATGGGTGAAACCATTCTTCTCATCAGATCGATAACGTTGCCGGCAGCGGGCCACTCCTTCGGCGTGATCGGCTTGCCGGCGCGCTTCTGATTGATGAGGTCGGCCAGCGCGGTTTCATACTGATCCTCGAACCTGTCGGGCTCGAACCGGCCGGACTTCTGGTTCACGATGTGCTTGGCGAGATCGAGCATAACCAAATACAGCCGGGCTCCTGCTTTTGCTGTGGTGCCGCGTTGGTCCGCTGTTACGGATAGACCGGACCTGTCTTCCGGATCTCTATCGGCGCTTTGACCCAACCGGTCCTCGGCTTGATTGACCTTGACAGGCGACACCATCCATGTACCATCCATCTAGATGGTCAACGGATGGTGATAATTTCATGGCCAGCAACGTCCGCGAACTCCGACCAAAGCCCACTGACAGCGAAAAAATCACGATCAATCTTGGTTACGTCGACCTCGGTCACGTCGACCTAATGGTGCAGGAAGGGTTCTACTCGAACCGTACCGATTTCATTCGAACGGCAATCCGCAACCAACTCGAACGTCACGCGGATGTAGTCAAGCAGTCCGCGGCCCGAAAAGGTCTGGATCTCGGTCTGCGGAACTTCAGCCGCGAGGATCTCGAAGCGGCGCGACGCGCCGGTGAGATGCTGCACATCAACGTCCTGGGTCTTGCCAGTATCGCCCAAGACGTCACACCCGAGCTTGCTCGCGCCACAATTGCCTCCGTCAGCGTGCTGGGGGCTTTGCACGCGAGTCCCGCCGTCAAGGCTGCACTAGCCGATAGAACACGGTGACGGGCGAAGCGGAATTGGATCGCGACGAACTCCCGACGGAAAACGGATCGGATTTCTCGCGCAGGGCTCATTAGCTTCAGAGCAAACGAAAGTCTTGGAGACAAATAAAAAGTCTTGGAGACAAATAATATGCTGAACCAGGACGTAATGCGCGAAGCCACACGTCTCACGCGCGCGGGCCAACTCGTAGAGGCCACCGTGCTCCTTCAGCGCATGCTTAGCGGTGAGAACGCGCCAGACGCGACATTGCGCGCCGGACGCATCGCTCTTACGGGACGAGAGCCGCCAATCATTGACGCGAAGGCCAATACTATTGAGGAGACGAATGGTCCGCACCCAGCGCGGGCGACGTCGGCTCAACCGCGTATGTACCGCGGGTTGCTGGATCGCACAAAGGAGCGCTTCAGGCTCGGACTGCGAGGTGTAAGTAAGCGCGCCCCGCCGACCGCTTCGGACATGGTGCCAGAGGGGGGCGCAAGGTTCATCGAAGGGACCTACAGCAATCCGGCAGGAAGCCGTGCCTACCGGCTCTTCATCCCCAGCTGCTATCAGGGCCAACCGCTTCCTTTGGTCGTGATGCTACACGGCTGCACCCAGTCGCCGGAAGATTTCGCCGCCGGTACGAGGATGAACTTCATTGCAGAAGAGCAAACCTGCTTCGTGGTCTATCCCGCACAGCACAGCGAGGCAAACCAGGCGAAGTGCTGGAACTGGTTTCGCACAGCCGACCAGCAGAGGGGCAGAGGTGAACCTTCGCTTATCGCGGGAATCACTCGCCAAATCATGCGCGACTATTCGGTTGATCCAAAGCGCGTCTATGTTGGTGGACTGTCGGCCGGAGCGGCGGCGGCGGCGATCATGGGGGCAACGTACAACGATCTGTACGCAGCAATCGGCGTACATTCTGGCCTCGCCTGTGGGGCCGCGATTGACCTTCCCTCCGCGTTTGTCGTCCTGCGACAAGGTGGCGGGTCCGATGGCAACGCAATTCGAGGGGACGGGCCACCTGTCCCGACCATCGTTTTTCACGGCGATCGCGACGTTACCGTGCATCCAACCAACGGCGATCAAATTCTTGAGCAGTCCGTGAAAACGACGAGCACCAAAAAGAAGGTGCATCGCGGGCGGGTACCTGGAGGGCATGCCTATACCCGCACGATCCACATCGACGCGAGCGGGCGCGGAATCTTTGAGCACTGGAACATCCACGGAGCTGGACACGCATGGTCGGGAGGCAGCGCTGCGGGCTCCTACACCGATTCGCGAGGACCGGATGCCACGAGGGAAATGCTGCGCTTCTTCCTCGAGCATTCGCTGCCCACAGCAGCTAGGTTAGATTAGTCGACCGCGTCGGCCGAAGCGCTCCTCGTGAGGATGCTTGCCAAGATCGACGACCTTTGTATCCAGAAGAAGAGCCAGCCTGGTCCGACAAAGGGAAAGGTCCTGGGTGGGCGACGGTGGTGAAGATGCAAGAGCTGAGACGGTACGACCCGAGCAACGAGCACCCACCGTGAATCAAGGCGCTTGCGGAGGTTCGCCATTTGGCTACGCGGGGAGGCTGGCGGTACCAGCACGTCCAAGCGATCATCGTAGCGATCGATCAGTACGCGGAAGCAGCTCTCGGTAACCGAGACTTCATTCTGAACCGGCCGCGTAGCATCAGCGGCGGCGTTAGAGACAGCGTTCCCTAAAAAGTGCCAAGCGATACGGCCGATTGTCAGTTATCCCATGAGTAGACCTGTTCGCCGCGATCGGTAGAGACAACAACCCTTACGTGATCGCACTGTGCAAGACCTTGATCATGTCGCCGGGACCGAGCTTCTTCGGCAGGGAAGCCATCTGCCTAAGCACCCTCGTTTGTTATTTCCGAGAATGTCCGTAACAGTGATGTCTTGATCTTGCGCGACTTGATCTCAGTGCCACCTACATGCGCGGCGGGAGACACCGCATGGGAAAGAGTCTCATTTTCGCAATAGGCGACATCCACGGTTGCTTTGAAGAGCTCAGGACCCTCCTTGACTTCTGCGGAAGGTGCGCAGGCAACATTGAGCACGAATTCGTTCTTGTAGGCGATTATGTCGACCGAGGCCCCGCGTCCGATGAGGTCATTGCATATTTGATGAGAGAGCAGGCAACGGGCCCGCGGCGATTTCGTTGCCTGCTAGGAAACCATGACAGCATGCTTTCCGTGGCTGCGAACCCGGCTCGCACCGACGCTGACCTGGTGCAGTGGTGGGCGAACGGCGGGGAGGCAACATTGGACGCTTATGGGCTGGATGATCCTTCCGATCTACCAGCGGATCACCTGGCATGGATAAGATCGCTGCCCTTTTGTCTGCTTGAGAACAATCGGTTCTTTGTTCATGCCGGCATACGGCCGAGTATCTCTCTCAACTCTCAGTCCGAACATGACATGCTTTGGATACGCGAGCCATTCTTGTCTTCAGAGCTTTGGCACGGTGCCCTCGTCGTACATGGTCATACACCGACAGCAAGCGGTGCTCCTGATGCGCGAGCCAATCGCATCAATCTTGACACAGGAGCCTGCTTCGGTCGACCCCTCACTGCGGCAGCATTCGACCCAGACGAACTCGGCCCCTTATTCTTTGTGAACAGCGACGGCTTGCGGTTCACAACGTCGGCCGCATCCGCATCAAAGTAGCCGAACACCACTTTGCGCATTAGACGCAGCGAATAGCTTGGATATACAACGGATCATGGCATCAAAGCGCTCTCGAATCAAAGGAGAGTGCAGTGGCAAAGAAGACAAAGAACGAGCCCGCCCGTAAACCATAAACCGCGTCCGATATCAAGGCGTTGAAAGGCGCACTCGAAGGCACGAACGTGTCAAAAGTTGCGAAGATCATGAAGCGGACCGAAGGTTCGCTGCAACAGAAGGCACTATCACTCGGGATCGGTCTCGGACATCAGCGATAGCGTTCAAGAGTCCGGCGCAGTCCGTGAGGCACTAACCGCAACGCAACCATTCTTGATCCGGCCCAGAGGAATCATTGCGGGAGCTTCGAGACACGTAGAACGAGATCCCCCACCGCTCCCCGGTCGATCACCTTGTGATCCGAACAGCCATCATTGATGAGAGCCATTGATCGTGAGCTTAACCCTGCCCAGGTTAGGCTCCATCTGCTTTTGGGCTCGTTTCGAACTTCGTTCTGCGGCGCGATATATGTACGTTGGGGTAGACCACATCCTCACTTGGAAACGCGCCGACTTCCGAAAATAACCTCAGCTGCGGCGGTGGCGGCACGCAGCACCGCATCACCACCATCTCGCGCCATCGCCCGGCGTAGGCGGACGTAGTGCGCGCACCTGGTGATCCGTTCGAGCGAGCAATAATTCGCTATTGATGAAGTCTTTCACAGCAGTGCTGCGGTGGACCGCTCGCCGTCAGCTATTGGTTCTTTGCTGGTGCGCCCAGCAGCACGGCTGCCACACCTTCCGGATTGATGTTGAAGGCCAGGAATATCAGCGGCTCGTTGCCTGGGTTTCCCCATTGGTGCACGAGGTCATACGGTTCATAGATCAAGGAGCCCGGTCCCCTTGCTTCGGTTTTACCGTCGATCGTGTTGGCCCCGGTACCGGAGATGATAAGGTAGAGAGCCGCGCCTGACCGATGGTGCGGCGGGTTGGAAGGCATCTGCGCCGGAAATGTGACTCGCGTAAGATTGAGATCATAACTGCCCGGCTTCACGTCGGGGATCGGACTCGCCGTGCGATACAATTCTCTCACGACAGCGGGTGCCGTCTCGGCAGGCCGACCCAATTCCCCGGCGGGGACCAGAAAGAAGTGGAGAAAAGTTGACGGCGCTCCACTGCCTGCCGTCAGCGTGGCGGTCTTTCCGCCGGCGATGAACAGTCCTTCTCCGGCGTTGAGCATATTGGCCTCGCCACCGAGCTCGACCGCGGTCGATCCTGACATCTGGTAGAGGATGCCGTTGGCCGCCGAGACGCTGCTCCTCTCCTCCGGCTGAAGCGTGACGCTCACCGCTTTGAAATGGACCGGCACGTCGGTGACGGTCGCCAGTTTGGTTGCGGCGATCACTGTTCGTGCAATTGCCGGAGGAGTGGCGGTGGTTTGTGCGGTCCCGGAGGCGGGAAGCGCCATCGCGCCGAGCAAGAATAGTCCGGTTGTCCTGAATTGCATGATTGCCTCCCAGGTGCAGCGGATCTTCGGAGCATGATACGCTCTCCCAGCACCTCTTGGAATGGCAGGCGGCTTCGAGCTGCTATTGGCCGGGGACTGGGCAAAGGCTGCGCGGAACGGAATTCATGGCCGTCGGGGGTCATTGAGGTGGAAGAAATGTGCAGCAGGCAGTCTTAGAAGATGGACCTTGCCTCTTTCTCAAGCTCTCTGATTCGTTTGATCCAGGTTCATGGACCCTGGATCATTTCCGTCGTTGTTGCGCTGGAAAGCGCCGGCGCGCCCCTTCCCGGTGAGACTATCCTTGTTGCTGCTGCTCTCCTGGCCGCTGCCACCAATCAGATCGATATCGCTGTCGTTGTAGCTGCGGCCGCTGCAGGTGCGATCATCGGAGATGGGATCGGATACACGGTCGGGCGGCCCTTCGGAATGCCGCTTCTTCGCAAATACGGGCGATACATTCGTCTGGATGAAATCCGATTGCTGATCGGTCGATATCTGTTTTTTCGGTATGGGAGCGCGGTCGTGTTTTTTGGTCGGTTTATCGCGGTGTTGCGCATGTTTGCGGCTTTGCTTGCCGGCGCAAATGACATGCCGGCGGGACGCTTTTTCTTCTTTAACGTCACGGGGGGCATCTGCTGGGCGTGTCTCTTCGGCTTCGGTGCCCACGCTGTCGGAACCGAAATCTACAAGATTTCTGGAACGCTGAGCCTGGTGTCACTGGGACTGTTTATCGGCGCTGGATCCGCGCTTTCGATCATCATTCGGCGATATGAAATTGTGCTTCTTCGCCAGGCCGAACGCGCGCTGCCGGATCGCTAGTGCAAATCGAAACGAATGTCCGGTGTGGCACCTTTGAGCCAAGCAACCAGGTCGGAAATGTCCACTTGCCGAAGTAATGAACATGAACGTAGCTCTATCGGGATAGGAAAGATAATCGTGACGATTCCGATGTAGCATTTTCGGGAAGGACAGTCGGTTTTAGGGTGTCTCCCTGTTCTCGTTTTGCTGAGCGGTTGTGGCGGGGCGACGCCCGAGTGTGATACTCTGGATACGCGCAGTACGGTGGTTAAGATCATTTCGGACGACAGCAACAACGCGCTGGTCAACTACGCTGTCAAGAATTCGAGCGCGGTTGCGGCGATGGTAAGCAATACGAACACAGAGGCTGAAAAATTAGCCATTTGGGAAAGGGCGAGGCAAAGTGCCACATATAGGTTGGATGATGCAATACGCACAAATTCAAGAAGCAAAGCCAAGCGAGTAGTTACTTGTACTGGGCTGTTGTATGCGACCGTTGAGGATGTGACAGCGCAAAAAGAGGTAGACTTTAAGGTAGAGCAAACTGCGGACGGCAAGATGTCCATTTCGGTCAGTCCGTTTCAATTTTGACCGATGCGACGTCACTGGCGATTACCGACGAGGTCTGTTGGCCCGGTGGAGCCCCTTCACGCCACAGCCTGCAAGACCTATCTATGGTTTGTCTTGAGCATGCCGATACGTCTGCGGCAGTCGTTCGCGAGAGGTCTTCCGATGACCATCACCCTCAACCACACCATCGTCCCTGCCCGCGACAAGAGGGCAGCGGCGCAATTTTTTGCGCGCATTTTTGGCCTCCATGCCGATCCGAAAGACGGCCATTTCGCGCCGGTACGCATCAACGACACGCTCACGCTCCTTTTCGACGACGACGAGGAGTTCGAGAGCCACCACTACGCCTTCCACGTCAGCGA
>NZ_JBBIAM010000163.1:0-17194 GCF_054185185.1 Bradyrhizobium sp. UFLA05-153 | reverse complement strand
CCATGAATCATTGAAAAATTGATTCGGGAATCCTAAAAGCACGGCAAAATCAACGATCTGCCAAAGTAGTGCTAGGCCGTGTACCCATAAACCCAGCGACGTGATGCGACGAACGCAATGTCCGCTTTGCCCCCTATAGCGGGCGAGTTCGTGCGGCAGCGCAATATGTCGCGATGGGCCAATCGCGTCGTTTTGGACCGCTCTTAGGCAGGTCCGATCTACCCTTCAAAGGCGACATGAGGCGACAGACGGATTCAATCGCATCCGCAAACGTCGAACTTTTGATCCCGGCTGCTCATCACCTTGGGTCAGTTCGGCCGCTGCTTCGGGGGCATCGAAGCCAAAGTGGATGACCAAGTGCCGTTGGCTTGCTTTCGCCGAAGGTGGTGGAGAAGCCGGGGTATGTGATGGGGATCGTGCGGGAGCGAGCGTGACTCGCTCGCATCACGCTGTGAAGCATGAACGCTGCTAGCAGCCACTTCAATTCGTCGTGGTCTTGCCGCCGCGCATGGACACGAGCTTTTCCTCACGAAATCGGAGAATGAGCCATGCGGTCTCATCGAAACCGTCTGCGAGCTTTCCGTCGTGAGAATACACCATCTGAGCAGCTTCCGACTTCGACGGCGGTCCCAGCGCCGAGACTACCTCCAAACGCGACATACCTAAATGCAGCTTGCCATCGAAGACGAGGGGCGCGAACTTTTCCGGGATGATGGCGCAATCGGTCGAGGTCTCAGTGTCTTTCTCGGTGAGCTCTTCAACGATCTCTGTGACGAGATGGTCCGGGCCGCCCATCTCTCCGCTGGACACGACCCATAATCGATGCTGCGCGCGCCTATAACACAGCCAATAGATGCTACCTGAAGCGTCGCCCTGGTGTTGGATGGTCCCTTCGCCCACGGCTTTGCGGACCGCGCCGAGCGGCGTCTTCTCGAAGCGGCCGGCGAATGCGCCTAGCGAAAAGCGGGTCGCCAATCTCTTCACGACCGTCGGCGGCACGCGCTCGAACGCATGTTCGTCGACTGGCGGCGGCGGTGCCTGCGCGGAGCAGTCGTCCGCGGGGATCGCGAAAAGGAGAAGCAGCAAGAAGAGCGTCTTTCGACCATCAACTCCGAATTGCCTTACATCGGAGATTGAGCGCTTCTGGAATAGCTCCTTTCCTTTGGCAAGGATGGCGTCAACATCGAGGTCTTTGACGCGGCCAACCGCTCTGTCCGCCAGTCCTTTATATACTTCTCGCCTCAGCAGGTCGCGCCCAGGCGTCGAGAGTGCGGGCGTCAGTTTCTGGGTGTCGGACACGTCAGACTATCTAATGCGATGAAGAACGGCACAACATACCATAACTGACGTGTGGAGGAGCCTCCCTCACCCCACCGCCTTCAGTTGGCTTTGGCCGGCCCACTTGCTCCTCGAATGCTCTCGACGTCATCAAAAATGCTTGATTCATCACCCAGACTTGGCGGTGCCAAATCGGTGCCACGCGATTTTTGGAATTACAGTGCCAGTGCACTCAATTGACGACGAGCAGTTTGGTGCACCGTAATCGACCGCAATCGCGTAATCGAACGTGGTGGCAGGGTCTCACCAGCTGTCGACCATGCTTACAAAACAAAGAGCCCCGGCCATTGCCGGGGCTCTTGTCGCTGAACTCGGTTTGCGAGCCTCAGGGCCGAACTCCACCAAAGTCAAACAGGTAGTTGGCGCCAACCTTGAAGACCTGCTTGGTCGCACTCAAGGTCGTAGTGCCGGGCACAGAGCAGGTGGTCGTGCATTCGGTAAAGCTGACCTCCTTGGCGCCGAAACCCATGTAGTCGTATTCGGCCTTGACGGTCCAATTGCGGGTCAGGGCATGCTCAATGCCGACGCCAACGAGGAAGCCGTCCAAAGTGCCCTTTGCTGAGGTGGTGGTCGTGGTGAGGCTTCCAGTCGAGCAGCAAATGCTGGTCGAGGCCTGCTTAAATTCGCCCCAAGCCCATCCGCCCTTCCCGTAGATCAGCGTACGATCGAAGGTGATGCCGACACGAGCAGCAATGGTGAAGTCGTCGGTGCCACCACCAATGAAGGCCACTACCATGTAGCCCATACAAATGTTGTCGTCGAATGCGATCAAGAATTAACGACCACATTCGACGGCGAGAAGGTCGGTCGGTTGTTGATCACGCACTTGCACTCTCATGCAACTCCCCTCCTCCGCTACGACATTGGAGATTTTGGAAAGCTGCATCATCAGTGCCCTTGCGGACACAACGGGCCCACGATTTCTCACATCTATGGAAGAGGAAAGCACTTTCTGCGGCACCCCGATGGGAGGTATCTGCCTTTTTATCTGTCCCCTCGGGTACTGCGCGAAGCGGTCGAGTTCAAGGAATGCCGGTTTCGACAGGAATCGATCGATACCATCACGGTGGAAATTGGAGGCCGAGAGATCCTCACTCCTGAAGAAGAGGAAAAACTCAGGGCAACCGTGATTGCAGCCGCCGAACCCGCGTTCAAGGTGGAGATCAAGCCCGTGAAAGAGATCGACTGGTCCAACAACCTGAAGCAGCTTTTTTTCTCGAGCTCGGTGGTTTGAACGAGACGCCACGGCTCGTCTTACCGGAATTGCCGTATCATTCGCGGCAAGCCGCTCAATCAGGGACACATGTCTTTCGGGCTTTGTCCCAAACTCCATCCTGACATGGGATATCCACAAAATCGGCGAGGAGATTGGCCGCAAGCAGCGCAAGACCGACGAGCAGCAGGGTAGCCAGAGCGATAAGCCACTTTCTCATTCCAAGAATCTTCTCATTCCAAGAATCCTGCTTCCGCGCCCTCCCGTGATTGCGGAGCATTCAACTGA
The DNA here is from genome assembly GCF_054185185.1 of Bradyrhizobium sp. UFLA05-153. Classification (NCBI taxonomy): domain Bacteria; kingdom Pseudomonadati; phylum Pseudomonadota; class Alphaproteobacteria; order Hyphomicrobiales; family Nitrobacteraceae; genus Bradyrhizobium; species Bradyrhizobium sp. UFLA05-153. The sequence goes on along the minus strand of NZ_JBBIAM010000163.1, from coordinate 14,355 downwards.
CGCCGCTGTCGCAAGGTCATTGCCGCAGCATGACGCCTCGCTTGTGTCGAGCATTCTCGACCGCTTTGCGCAATCCCTTTTCCTCCGCTGTCCCGAACCGACCTATCACGTCGTCATAGACCGCGACGGCTTCCTCGCGCCGGCCCAATTGTTCGAGCGCGGCGCCCTTGCTGACGAGAGCGTCCGCGATCGTTTCGTGCAACTCCGCCTCGAGCAATTTCACGCTCTCCGCCGTCCCGACCACGTCCACCGCGCCGAGCCGCTGGACCACATCGTCATAGATCGCGATCGCTTCCTCCTCGCGGCCCAACTTGCCAAGTGCTACGCCTTTGCCGACGAGGGCCTTCGCGACCCACTCGCATTCCATCGCTTCGATTTCAGTTTTGAACCGGCTCACCACGTCGTCATAGAGCGCGATCGCTTCCTTGTTGCGGCCCAAATCTCCGAGGGTGTCGCCCTTGCGGACGAGGGCGTTCGCGACCACGCAGCGAGAGTACGATTCGCTTTTGGTTCCGAGCCAGCTCACCACGTCGTCATAGACCGCGACCGCTTGCTCGCTCCGGCCCAATTGCCTGAGTATTTCTCCCTTATAGAGAAGGGCCTTCGGCACCCACTCATGCGACCAGTATCCACTTGATGTCCTGAACCGGCGCACGATCTCGTCGAGGGTCGTCAATGCTTCCTCGCGCCGGCCCAGTTCTTCAAGTGCTGCGCCCTTGTCGTAGAGCGCCTTCGCGACCTGCTCCTGCAAGTCTGGCTCGCTCGCCGCCCCGAACCGGCTTACCACGTCGTCATAAACAGCGACCGCTTGTTTTTTCCGGCCAAATTGTCCCAGAGCGCCGGCCTTATCAAACAGGGCCTTCGCAGCCATCATGCGCAACTCCGGCTCGCCCGCCATCCCGAACCGGCTTACCACGTCGTCGTAGATCGCGATCGCTTCCTCCTTGCGGCCCAATTGTCCGAGCAATGAGCTCTTGCTGAACAGCGCCTCCGCGGCCTCCGCGCGCAATCCCTTTTCCTTCGCTGTCCCGAACCGCCGGACCACACCGTCATAGGCCGTGATCGCCTCCTCGTTGCGGTCAAATCGTTTGAGTGCGTAGCCCTTTTCGTGAAGTGCCCTCGCGGCCTTCTTGCGCAACCGCGCCTCGCTTGCTGTCCCGAACCGCCGCACGACATCGTCGTAGATTGCGAGAGCTTCGTTGAAAGCTTCGTTTCCTCGACCCGAGAAGGCCAGGGCCATGGCCTTGTGGCTCAGCGCCTCCGCGACCTGCTCGCGCAACTCTGGCTCGCTCGCCGTCCCGAACCGCCGCACGACATCGTCGTAAGCAGCGATTTCCTCGTCGTTGCGATCCAGTAGCCCGAGGGTGGTGCCCTTGTCGACAAGCGCCTCCGCGACCTCATAGCGCAATGCTGGCTCGGTCGCCGTCCCGAACCGGCGCAGGAGATCGTCGAGGACCGCGATAGCTTCGTTGAAAGCTTCGTTTCGTTGACCCGGGTTGGCTCGGATCATGGCCTTGTAGCCCGAGTAGCCTAGGGCCATGGCCTTGCTACGCAGCGCCTCCGCGACCTTCACGCGCGAGCTGGCGTCGTCGGACGTGCCGAACCGGCGCACGATATCGTCGTAACGTGCGATCTCTTCGTCGGTGCCGCTTGATTGTGCGACGCTCCCGCTAGCGGTCTGCGCTAGGGCGGCGTCTATCCCCGCAAGAGCCGAACCAACCAATACGATCGCGAGAGCGGCCAGCCAGCGGTTGAGGCGGTTGAATGAGAGGGTGGTGCGGCGAGATTGCGGCAATGCCATGTTCGGTCCGACGACTAGCAGATTTTGACGGCCCTTTTTGTCGCAGTTGCAGAGGCTGCGGTTCAGAGATGGCGGGGAGAAGTGGTTGTCCGGCGTTCGTGGCCGCGTCGGCTATGTCTGGGATACGCTGTTGCTGTAGGGTACAGCCGGCGTCGCTTGGGGCAGGACGGAATTGCGGTGACACCCATTCGCCGGTCGGTCGTCAAGGGCGCGGCCACCTTCTTTTGGCTGCGCGAGCTGCCAAGTTCTTCATTGCATTGTTTACACCGCCCCTCCCCCATCACGGGTCGATTGAACCGGCAGACGGCATCCTGCGACGAACAGCGCGGGAAGCGGCCGTCCATCATGCACGGCCGGGTTTGTTCATGAGGGCGCTCTTGAAAATCTCGTCTACGATCGTCGCCGCCGCGGTTATCCTGCATTGTGCAACCGCCATGGCACAGCAACAACAATCGCCGCCTCCCGATCTTGGCCTGCACGAGATCGCCGATTCCGACACGGATCGCTACATCGCAAAGTCCAACGGCGTCGTCGGCCTCCTGAACGCCTCGCTGCGCGGCAAGGAATCCTGGAACAGGTATCTGAGCTGGGTCGATGTAAGGCGCGGCCCGACCGGCAAGGAACGCATCATCTATGGCCTGTATTCGGTCGGATCGTCGGCCAAGGACGCGATAGAGAAGGCGCGCAAGGCCGCGAGCGACAAGCCGGCGATCCCTGCACTCGACGACGCAACCAAGCAGCTCGCCTCAGCCTTCGAAACGCTGATTCCGATCCTGAACGAAGCGGAAGCCTACTACGATCGAAAGGACTATCTTTCCGACAACATGACCGGCGGCAAGGAGCTGCATGAAAAGCTGGTGCCGGCGGCAACGGCGTTTCTCGCTGCGCGCGCCACGACCGAGGCACTGCAGAACCAATTCAAGGACATGCTCGACCGTCAGCAATTGGCGAAGATCGAAAAGGCTGAAGGCAAAAGCGTGCGCTGGCACGTAATCAACACCATGACACTGGCGAAGAAAGCGGTCGACCTGATGCCGTCGAACCCGAAGGGCGGCGCAGACCTCCAGCAGTTCGATGTAGCGCTTGCGGCGTTCGGCAACGCCGTGCGCGACTTCGATACGGCGATCCGCGAGTCCGGAAAATCCACCCCGATCGATTCGTCTCCGCGCGACATTCTCGGCAAATTGCGCGAGATGCGCGACAACATCGCCAAGGGCCACGCCGACAACATGACGTATTCGATGGACTATAACGGCGTTATCCAGCGCTATAACATGATGGTGACGATGTCGAACGCATTCCGTTGAATTGACAATATGAAGTGGAAGCAAGAAGCGATCGGGAGTCTTCGGAACAACGGCTGGACAGTGGAGGGTCTACCGAACCAACAGGCGGTACTCCCGCCAGGCTTCGCTTTGCGCTATCCAGACCTTCCATGTGAGTTCGAGCAATTCGTCACCGACCTCTCGTGCTGCGTTGGTCCTGGTGAAGCTACATGGCTTTTGTGCCCCACTGACTATCGAGGCGAAACGCAGTCGGCCTTCGCGTGGAACGAGTTCGAGTTGATGTCACTCGAAGCCGCGGGCGGTGATTCAACGCTGTGCCGATCGATCCGGACCTTTTGGTCCGAACACCTTCCGATCACGCTTTCCGTCGGCGCAGAATACGCGTACTGCGCAATCCGCGTGACCGAACCCGGCTTCGGCACCATCGTTAGTGGTCACGAACCCGAATTCGAAGACGCCACGGTCCAAGCGAATACCTTTCGTGAATTCGTAAGCCGGTTAGCCTCAGCGCCGCTATTACGGTGACAGTTCCAGCACCGCCGGCATGCTGCGCCGGCTGCCGGACCTCCTGAAGTCCGACACGAAAGTGCTGGTGCTGCGGCCAGGCGGTAACGACGCACGGCGCGGCGACCGCCGATAATATCGCCGCGATCGGGCAGGCGGCGGAGGCGCGCGGCGTCAAGGTGGTGATGCTGGTGCACCTCGGACGCCTCGCACCATCGCATGAGCGCCTCGCCGACGGGCAGCACTTCAGCGCCGGGGGCCACGCGGCCTTCGCGAGCCAGCTCGCGCCGATGGTGAGCAGCGCCTGCGGGCGCTAGATGTGGTCTTTCAGGATGTTGTCGATCTGGTCTGAACCGAGGAAGCCGGGCCACAACATCTTGTGTTGCGCGTCGACGCATCGGGCTAATCCTACTTTGCATGGGGTTGATTTCGAGAAATATGAAATCGGATCTGCGACCGGGACAAAAGTCTCAAGCTCCGATCGCGTCGCTTCGCACGCCACGACGGAACCTATGGCGCCCCAAAGTCCCTTGGTGTGAAGGTGAGATCCAGCACCTTCCACTCCTCGTATTTGTCGGCCGGCAGCATGGTGTAGGGCTGGCAGGCCTGTAGCGCGGCCTTGGCGGCCTGCATCAGGGCGAGGCCCTTGGCGGGCGATGCGCTGGCCTCGATCAGTGCGGGAACGGTGGCGAGCTGGCCGTCGGTCGTCATGAAGGTGCGCATCTTGATGTGGATGTTGTCGGACGGCGCGATCGTGTCCGGCAGCTTGGCGCAGCTTCGCAAGTGACGGCGGAACTCGGCGATGATATTGGCCGGAAGCTTGGCCGCCTCAGTGGTCGTGGCACCGCCGCTCTCGTTTTCCTTGGGAGCGTCTTTCGACAAGGGCGGCAGCTCCGCGGGCAAGCCCAGCATCACGCCGTATTTGAGGGTGACGTCGGGCTCCGGCGGCGTGTAGCTCGGGGCCTGCGGCGCAGGTTGCGGCTGAGGCTGAGGCTGCGGCTGCGGTTGGGCTTTGGCCTCGCGCTTGGGAGGCGATGGCTGCGGTGAAGGCTGCGGCCGCGGCGAGGCCTGCGGCGCCGGCTGCGGCGATGGCTGCTGTGCTGTTTGTGGAGGCGGTGGCGGCGCGGGCGCCTCCGCCTTGTCCTTCGCGGCCAGCTCGGGCAGCTGAAGTTGCGGCGACGGCGTCGGCTCCGGCTCCTTCTGCTTCAGTTCCTCCGGCGTGACGATGTCCACGGCGATCGTGTCGCTCGGCGGGGCATGGAACGGATGCACCTCGCTGATCAGGACGATCAGCGCCACCAGCGTCCCGTGCACGACGGCCGACGCCGCAATGTCCGTCCGTATGATCCGCCGCCAATCCATGGCCCAACTTCGGTTGCTACCCACGCTCCTAGCATATGGACGTGGCGCCTCAATCCCATTTCGGCGCGAAGCCGAAATCGGTCAACCGGCCCTTGGGATGGGCGAGCGCGGCAATCTGGCTCATCTCATCGTCTGACAATTCGAAGTCGAAGATCTCGATGTTTTCCGAGAGACGTTCGACGCGGGAAGTGCGCGGAATTGCGACGACGTTCTGCTGCACCAGCCAGCGCAGGCAGATTTGCGCGGCCGTCTTGCGATGGACCCGGCCGATCCTGCCGAGCGTCTCGTCGCTCTTGATGCGGCCCTTGGCAATCGGACTGTAGGCGACGAGCGCGAGGCCGTGCTGGTCGCAGGCCGCCCTCACCTTGGTCTGATCGAGATACGGATGATACTCGACCTGGTCGCAGACCAGCGGCTCCGGACACGCGGCAACCGCCTCTTCGATCAGCGCCACCGTGAAGTTGGAGACGCCGATATGCCGCGTCAGCCCCAGCCGCCTGGCGTGCGCCAGCGCGCCCAGCGTCTCGCGCAGCGGCACGTGCGGGTTGGGCCAGTGCAGCAGCAACAGATCGACGGACGGCAGGCGCAGCCTGACCAGGCTCTCCTTGACCGAGCGCTCGAGATCGTTCGGGGCAAAATGATTGGTCCAGACCTTCGTGGTGATGAAGACGTCGTCTCGGCGCACGCCGGAGGCGCGAACAGCGTCGCCGACCTCGCGCTCATTGTCATAGACCTGCGCCGTGTCGACATGGCGGTAGCCGAGCCGCAGCGCCTGCTCCACAACGCGCGCGCAGGTCCGGCCGCTCAGCTCCCAGGTCCCGAGCCCGAGCGCAGGAATCTTTGCACCATTGGCCTCGACGAACAGCATGAGGAATCCTCTCCTCGCCCGCCCCGGTCGCATTATGGACCCCACGCACGCGGCTGCCAACCGAGGCCGCCGGCATTGGCGTCAGGCCTTGTTGTCAGGCTTTGGCGAGCGCCCGGAAGACCGTGTCGGGCGCATGTGCGATCACCGCGAGCAGCGCCCGTGCGGGTCCACGCGGCGCGCGCTTGCCCTGCTCCCAGTTGCGGATGGTCTCGACGGGCACGCCGAGCTTTGCGGCGAACTCCATCTGGGTGAGACAGGCACGGCGGCGCAGGTCGCGCACTTCAAGCGGGCCGACTTCGCTCGGCGCAGCCGCGCCTTGCAGCGGAAGCTCCTGCCCGTTCCGCAATTCGACGATCCGTCCGTCCGCTTTCAGCCGCAACCGCATGTTCATCCCCAAGTGGAGCGATCATGCACGCTCCGGCTTAAGTTCGGATTAACGATAGCGGGGCACTCGTGCCCCGGACGCAGCGCAGCGCTTCCCTGGCGATGCGAAGCATCGTCCCGTCAGCGGCGCGCTGCAGAGCCTGGGCCCATCTCAACGGGCGGTCCGTGTCGCTGGGCCCCGGTTCTGCGCAGCAGCGCTTACGCGCCGCAGCGCGCCCGGGACACGAGACCTATTTTAGCCCGAACCACAAGGTCGCAATGCCGAGGAAGGAGAAGAAGCCAACGACGTCGGTGACCGTCGTGACGAAGGTGCCGGAGGCAACCGCGGGATCGGCCCGCACCCGTTCGAGCCCCATCGGGATCAGAATGCCGCCGAGCGCGCCGGCGACGAGGTTGCAGATGATCGCAAGCCCGATGACCACGCCGAGGCCCGGGATCTTGAACCAGGCCACAGCGGCAATGCCCGTAATCACCGCAAAGGCGAGGCCGTTGACGAGGCCGACGAAGGTCTCGCGCATCACCACGCGCCAGGCATTGGAGGAGCCGAGCTCGCGGGTGGCGAGCGCCCGCACCGCGACCGTCATGGTCTGGGTTGCGGCGTTGCCGCCCTGGCTCGCCACGATCGGCGCGAGCACGGCGAGCGCCACCATCTTCTCGAGCTGCCCCTCGAACAGGCCGAGCACGGACGACGCAAGGAACGCGGTGGCGAGATTGACCAGGAGCCAGTTGAAACGGGCGCGCGCAATGGTCAGCACGCTGTCGGACAGTTCTTCGTCGCTGGTGACGCCGCCGAGCGCCTTCAGGTCCTCGTCCGCCTCCTCCTCGATGACGTCGACGACGTCGTCGACGGTGACGACGCCGACCAGGCGATCCTGGGTATCGACGACGGGAGCGGCAACCAGATTGTACTTGCCGAACATGCGCGCCACCTCCTCCTGGTCCTCCAGGACGGAGACACGGCGGCGATCCTCGTCGCAGAGGTCGGTGAGCGGCACCGGGCGGCGGGTGCGCAAGAGCACGTCGAGCGGAACGGCGCCCTGCCAATGCTGTTCCTTGTCGACGACGTAGATCTCGTAGAAGCGGTCCGGCAGGTCGGGCGTCTCGCGCATGTAGTCGATCGCCTGGCCCACGGTGAAATCCTGGGGCACCGCGATGAACTCGGTCTGCATCCGCCTGCCGGCCGAGTTTTCCGGATAAAGCAGGCTGCGCTCGAGCGCGACGCGCTCGGGCAGCGGCAGCTTCTCCAGGATCTCCTCCTGATCCGCCTCGTCGAGGGTCTCGAGCAGCTCGACGGCGTCGTCGGATTCGAGCTCGCGGACACCCTCGGCGACCGTCTCCGGCGGCAATTCCTCGAGGATCTCCTCGCGCACGGCCTCGTCGACCTCATTCAGGGCCGAGAAGTCGAAATCGCGCCCCGTCAGCTCGACCAGCCGGACACGGTCGTCCGGCTGCAGCGCCCCGATGAGGTCGCCGAGATCGGCCTCGTGCAGTTCCGCGACGATGGCCCGCAGCTGGGCGCTGTCTGAGGCTTCGATGGCCCGCGCGATCTCCGTGACGAATTCGTGACGAATTTCGCCATCTTCGTTGCGCATGGGAACATGGTCGAGGACCGAGGCCTCGGCGGTTGCGGCAACGTCCATATGTTCGTCCATGGCGCGCCTCGCCGTTTGACAGGATGGTTCAATTGGTTTGAGCTGGGGCTCAGGCAATAGTCACAAGGCAACATCGAGCGCAATGAGAAAGATGCGTCTGCACCAATGGCCCCTGCTGCTCGCTGCCGCGACGGCGGTGCTTGCCGGCATCACGGCGGCGGACGCGGCCGACTGCCCGCGCGAGGATGCGCTCGGCACTGCGCGCGTACTCAGCGTCGATGCCAAGACCTATCCGCGGGTCGGGCTGAAGAGCTTTCCGCAGACCCTGCCGCTCGCCGATCACGAGGTCGTGCTGACCTTCGACGACGGACCCCGGCCGCCGCACACGCAGAAGGTGCTGGCGGCGCTCGCGCATGAGTGCGTGCGCGCCACCTTCTTCCTGGTCGGCCAGTCGTCGGCAGAATCTCCGGCACTGGTCAAACGGATCGCTGCCGAAGGCCATACGGTGGCGCATCACAGCTGGTCGCATCCGATGTCGTCGAAGATCTCCTTCGAGCACGCTAAAGAAGACATCGATCGCGGGATCGAGGCCGACGAGAAGGCGCTCCACGGGATTGCGACCCGCACACCCTCGACCCCGTTCTTCCGTTTCCCCTATTTCGACTCGACGCCCGCAACCCTCGATCTCCTGCAATCACGCGGGATCGCCGTGTTCGGGGCAGACCTTTGGGCCAGCGACTGGGAAGAGATGACCCCGGAGCAGGAATTGAAGAAGGTCACCGAGCGGCTCGAGGCCGCCAGGAAGGGTATCATCCTCTTGCATGACGCGCAGGCGCGAACCGCGGCCATGATGCCCGCGTTCCTGCGGTACCTGCACGACAACGGCTACCACGTCGTTCACATTGTCCCGGCAGTGACGCAAAAGAGCGCCAATGCGCATTGATGCCGGAATGTCACGGCGGCCCAAATTGGGGTGATCGCGGGGCAATTAAGCCTCCGTTCATGCTAGGCCATGCAAATTGGATGGGGACCCGGGCCTGAACCGTTTCGGCCGGGCTTCGACCAAGGTTCTGATATCGCGTGGATGTTCGGTCGCGGATCGCGTACGAGGGCAAACGAAGAGCAATGATCGGTCGTAGAGTTTCCTGCCGGACACGGTCCTGGATCGTCTGCCTCGGATTTTTGACCGCCGGCCCAGCCGTGGCGCTCGCGGCCGACTGTCCCGGCCATCCCGACGCACTCGGCACCTCGCGCACGATCGTGGTCGATCCGCGCGAGCACCCACGCATCGGCACGATGCAGTACCGGGAAACGTTGCCGCTGCGGGATCACGAGGTGGTCCTGACCTTCGATGACGGGCCGCTGCCGAAATACTCGAACCAGGTGCTCCAGATCCTGGCCAATGAGTGCATCAAGGCCACCTTCTTCACCATTGGGGCGCAGGCGCAGGCCAATCCCGAAGGCGTGCGCAAGCTGGTCGCCGCCGGCCATACCGTCGGCACGCACAGCCAAAACCATCCGCTCACCTTCGAGAAAATGCCGATCGAGAAGGCGCAGACCGAGATCGATACGGGCATCGCCTCGGTTACGGCGGCGATGACCGATCCGTCCGCGCTCGCGCCGTTCTTCCGCATTCCCGGCCTGCTCCGCGCCGAGGGCGTGGAGAACCTGCTCGCCTCTCGCGGCATCCAGCTCTGGAGCGCCGATTTTCTGGCCGACGACTGGCGGCACGTCTCGCCCGAGCGCGTCTATCAGCTTGCCATCCAGCGGCTGGAGGCCAAGGGCAAGGGTATTCTGCTCCTGCACGACATCCAGCCGCGCACCGTCGCGGCGCTACCCAAGATCATCCGCGATCTGAAGGCACGCGGCTATCGTATCGTGCATGTGGTGCCCGCCACTGCCGATCGGCCGGCAACGCCGACCGAGCCGGTCGAATGGATGCTGCATCCGGCGAGCGAGAACGTCGCCGTGGTGCGCTGGCCGAAGATTCCGAGCTTCGTCTTCACGCGGAACGAAACGCTGCGGGCCCCGCTGCTGTCGGATCTGAATGCCGAGCTGCCGCGTCAGGCAGGCTCGTCGCATTGGGGCGTTGCGAAGGCCGGCGCGGAGAGCCTGGCCGTTCCGAGCCGGGACCTTTTCGAGATCAAGGAAGGCTCGCTCGAGGTCCTGATGTCCACGTCGGCGTCGCGTCATGTCGCGCGGCTGGCGCGGACCAACGCGGCCGATGCGATCTCGTCAAGAAATGCGAAGGGCCGCGGCCGGGCTGCGGCGGTCGCAACGCATGGTGGCAAGCACCCACCGGCCGCACGCGCCACGGCCAAGCGCATGGCACAAAACGCCAACGCAAGCGCGGCACGCCCGACCAAGCTCGCGAGCCTGAAGAAGCGGCCGCAGTAGCCTGGAAGTCGCCTACTGCCGCACGATGGCGGCGACGCAGAGCAGCACGATCAGCGCCAGGAAGAACAGGTCCATATAGGACTTGAGCTCGCCGTCGCGGCGCAGCCGCGCCACGTCGGTCACGATCTGCTTGCGCGCATTGGTTCCGCCGCTGCCGTCATTGATCGGCGCCTGCAGGCGCCGGGTCTCGCCTTCCAGCTTCTCGATCTTCTGGTAAAAATAGAACGCGCGCAGCGTCGAGGCCGCGCGCATGCCGGTGTAGACCAGCACGAGAATCGCGAGCATCGCGCGGTTCGGATACTTCTCCATGAAGTTCAGGCTGAAATAGACCATCGCCAGGAACGCGAAGTTGGTCACGAAGCGGTAGACGAAGCTTAGAAAGACCATGCTGGCTCCAGCGAAGGGCGGCGCGATCGTGCGACGTTGCGAATTGCGGAGATGTTGCACGCAAGCCGGAACGGCCGGCCTGGAATGCTGTGGGTGCTGGTCTACGCCAACTTTGTGCAGCCAAGATTAAGAGTGCCCGCGCGGTGCAGGCCGGGAATCGACCGGGTGGCCGGACGCGCGCGACTGCGCCTTTTAGCTGCGCTTGGCCATATTGCAAGAGAGCCCAGGCGGCTTGCCGCGACGCCGCGCGTAGACAGCGGCGGCCACATCGGCTCAATGGAGATTCGGCGGAAGTCGCGTTACACTTCGCTTGCCACCAGACTTTGCCAGCCGATGTGGGGTCTGCCGATGCCGAAGAAGGGAATCACGGGCCACGACGAATGGGTGCTCACCGAGGCGCTGGCAACCGCGCTGGTCGCGCTGGAGCAGCTCGCGCCAAAGCACCAGCCGCGCGCCCATATGGAAGACATCCGCAAGATGCTCGCCAACGGCAAGGAGCCGGCGACCGTGAGCCTGCACCTCGCCCAGGCCAAATGCCGCCTGTTCCCCGACACCGATCCGCTCGAGATCTACAAGGAATACGGGATCGGCGAGGAATATGGCTGAGCGAAGCCCGAAGGCCCGTCCGGCCCGCGCGTTCCGGAAAACCGGGAAACAAGGAAGGTTGGCCGCTCGGAGATCCTAGAGTGAGGCGATGACGACCAGCACGAGGATCAAGCGCCAATGACCTTCGACATCGGGGCAAGGGTGATGCCGGCCGAGGCGAGGCGCTCGCGCAGGCGCTGTGCCATTGCGACCGCACCCGGCGTATCGCCGTGGACGCAGACGCTGTCAATCCGGGTCGGCAGCCGCGTTCCCGACAGGCAGGTGATGGCGCCACCCTCCACCATGCGAATGACGCGCTCGGAAGCGACCTCCGCATCATGAATCACGGCGCCCGCAAGACGACGCGACACCAGATTGCCGTTGTCGGCATAGGCGCGATCGGCATAGATCTCGCGCACCAGCGGCAGGCCGAATTTCTCGCCTGCCCGCTCGGTCTCCTGACCGGGCATCACCACGAAGATCAGGTTGCGGTCGATGGTGCGGATCGCCCGCGCCACCGCTTCGGCGAGATCGCGGTCCTCGGCGGCGATGTTGCCGAGCGCGCCGTGGGTCTTGACGTGGCGGATGACGTGACCCACGTCGGATGCCAACGCCATCAGTGCGCCCACCTGATAGAGCACGATCTTCTCGATGTCAGCGGGGCGCTCGCCTTGAATGGGCCTGCGGCCAAAACCCCAGAGATCGAGAAAGCCAGGATGCGCGCCGGCCTGCACGCCGTTGGCCTTCGCCTCCGTCAAGGTGCGATGCATCACCAGGGGATCACCGGCATGGAAGCCACAGGCGATGTTGGCGGAGGTGACGGTTCGCAACATCTCGGCGTCATCGCCGAGCGTATAGACACCAAAACCCTCACCCATGTCGCAGTTCATATCGATCAGAGTCATCTCGTCCTCGTTTCGCGCGTGTGCGATATAGACATGGCGTGAGGCGCAGGTCACGAGGAATCCGGCGCGCTGCTTGCATGGAACGGCGTCACTTTTCGAAGAGTAGATGCGCGGCCATAAATCTCATGACGAGCGATCAACCAGCATGACAACCGACGCTCTTTACGCTCTGCCGCGTTTCCGCCGGTCCGGCGACGCAGCACTGACGATCGAAGTCGGAGACGGCATCGACGCGGACGTCAATGCGCGCGTCGTCGATCTCGACCGCGCGCTGACCGAGCGCGCACTGCGCGGTATCGTGGAGATCGTACCGACCTACCGCACGCTGCTGGTCTGCTTCGATCCGACGGTGCTATCGCGACGCGCCGTCGAAACCGAGGTGATGTCGCTGTGGCCACCGGCGCCGCCGGCGGGACAGGTTCGTCGTCGCTGGACCGTTCCCGTCGCCTATGGCGGCGACAACGGGATGGATCTCGACTGGCTCGCGCAGCGCCTCGATACGACGACCGACGACATCGTGGCGCGGCACAGCGCGGCTGAATATCGCGTCTACATGATCGGCTTCATGCCCGGGCTGACCTATCTCGGCGGGCTCGACCCCTTCCTTCACGTCGACCGGCGCCCCGAGCCGAGGCTGGTCGTGCCTCCAGGCAGCGTCTCCGTCGGAGGCCAGCAGGCCGCCATTTCTCCGCCGCTCCCCGCGCCGAGCGGCTGGCACATGCTGGGACGCACGCCGGTGCGCTCCTATGATCCGCGGCGCGAGGCCGAGCCCTTTTTGTTTCGCGCCGGCGATCTCGTTCGCTTTCGTCCGATCGACGGCGCCGAATGTGCTGCACTCGAACGCGCCGCGGAAGCCGGCGAGATCATCGCCGAAAAAGAAGAGCACACGGTGTGAGCGGCGCGATGTCTGTACATCTCGAAGTGATCGAGCCCGGTCTCGCCACGACAATTCAGGATCTCGGCCGTCGCGGCTGGCAACGGTTCGGCATTTCCGAGTCCGGGGCGATGGATCCCGTTGCGCTTGCAACCGCGAATGCGCTGGTCGGCAACACCGTCGGGACTGCTGCGCTCGAAGTCACTCTGGCCGGACCGGTGCTCGCTTGCATCAATGGCGACACGCGCATCGCGCTTGCCGGCGCCGATTTTGCGATGGCGATCGATGGCCGTCCGGTTGCCTCCCACGAGACGCATGATTTGAAATCAGGCCAGCATCTCGTGATCGGCGCGGCGCGGGACGGCGCGCGTGCCGTTCTCGCCGTCTCTGGCGGCTTCCAGATCAAGCCGATGCTCGGCAGCGTGGCGACGCATTCGCGTAGCCAACTCGGTGGGCTGAACGGCGGTCCGCTGCGCAAGGGCGACCTGCTGCCGCTGGCGCTCCCGGGCCTGCCGGGCAGGCCGCATCTCATGGTGTCCCCCACCAACCGCGTCCGACCCAATGGACCTGTCCGCGTCCTCCTTGGCCCGCAGGACGACGCCTTCAGCGCCGAGGGTATCGCAACGTTCCTCGGCTCCGACTACGCTGTCACTCCCTTGTCCGATCGCATGGGTTGCCGGCTCGAAGGACCCCGGGTCGCCCATGCGGGCGCCGTGGGGATCGTCTCCGATGGCATCGTCTTCGGCAGTATCCAGATCCCCGGCAACGGACAGCCGATCATCCTGCTTGCCGATCGCCAGACGACCGGCGGCTATCCGAAGATCGCCACCGTCATCTCCGCAGATCTTCCCCGGCTGGCCCAGCTTCGCCCTGGTGAGCGCGTCCATTTTCAATCGATCGAGGAAGACGAAGCCGTGAAGCTCGTGCGTGAGATGCGACGGCAGATCGATCGTGTGGGCGATTCAATGATCGAGGTCCATGGCGGCAGCAATCTCACAAGTGAGCATCTCCTGGCCAGCAACCTCATCAGCGGCGTGATCTCTGCTCTCGAATGGGTTCAAGCCGATGTCGCGACATCCTAGTTCTGTCTGCCGTTGCGAGATCGACTGACCGTCCCATGCCTAATAGCCTCCTGAAGACAAAGGGAAACTATCCATGGCTTTGCTTAGCGAAACTGCGAGCGGCGTTTACGTGATCGCTGTAACACCGTTTACCGACTCATTGCCGATATCGAACGTCTGATAGCGCGTCAGACTCGCCGCCTCAAAGAACTCAACTGACAGAAACGTCAACAACTGCTGCCGGCGCGAAATTGGTTCGGCGGCCATTTCGATAGTCGTTTGTGAAGAACGTTTCTGAGCACCGTTTTACGCAAGGTGTGGTTGCGATAGGTGGCGACAGAGTATCCAT
>NZ_JBBIAM010000162.1:0-17522 GCF_054185185.1 Bradyrhizobium sp. UFLA05-153 | reverse complement strand
TTCCTGCACCGCGCGCGTCGCGGTGGTGCCGGCGCGTGCCTTGGCGACCGCGACGGCTGACGCGGCCTTGGCCACGTCGGCATCGAGCGCCTGCATCGCCTTCATGACGGCGGCGCGGGTGATCTCGATGTCGACATAGAGCTCCGCGGCACGGTGCTGCAGCGCCTGGAATTCGCCGATCAGCTTGCCGAACTGCTTGCGCTGCTTCAGGTACTCGACAGTACGGCCGAACACCTCTTCGCTCAGGCCCACCATTTCGGAGGCGACCGCGCCGCGGCCGATATCGAGCATGCCGTCGAGCAGGCTTGCGCCCTGATCGACCTCGCCGAGCACGCTGTCGGCATTGACCTCGACATTGTTGAACTCGATGCGCGCAGCATTATGCGCGTCGACCATGATGGTGCGCTCGACGGCAACGCCCTTGGCCGCAGGGTTGACCAGGAACAGCGTCAACCCCTCGCGCTCGCCGGCGGCGCCGGCCGTGCGCGCTGCAACGATGAACAAATCGGCGACATGGCCGTCGACGACCAGCGCCTTGGCGCCGGAGAGCTTGAAGCCGTTGCCGGCGCGGACCGCTTGCAGGTTGGTCTGGAGCGGCCGGTGCTTGGCGTCCTCGTCGACAGCGAGAGTGGCGAGCAGCGAGCCGTTCGAGATCTTCGGCAGATGTTCCGATTTCTGCGCGGCATTGCCGCCACGCGTGAGCGCGGACGCTGCGACCACGCTGGTTGCCAGGAACGGCGACGGCATCAGCGTGCGGCCGATCTCCTCCATGACGACGCCAGCCTCGACGCAGCCGAGCCCACTGCCACCGAACTCTTCCGGCACCAGGAGGCCGGCAAAGCCCATCTCGGCGAAGGACTGCCAGAGCTCCTTGGAGAAGCCGGTCGGATCCTTGCTGTCGCGCAAGTGCCGCAGATGCGACACCGGCGCCTTGTCGCTGATCAGCCCGCGCGCGGAGTCGCGGAGCATCGATTGTTCTTCGGTGAGGACGAGGGCCATGGCTTTAAGTCTCTAGCGTCTAGCGAAATGCATATTTGTTGATGTCATTCCGGGGCGCGCGTTCGCGCGAACCCGGAATCTCGAGGTTCCGGGTTCGGTCCTTACGGACCGCCCCGGAACGACGGCGCGGTTAAGCCCCCGGCAGATCGAGGATGCGCTTGGCGACGATACCGAGCATCACTTCGGTGGTACCGCCCTCGATCGAGTTGGCCTTGGTGCGCAGCCAGGCGCGCGGGCGGGCGCCCTGCCTGGAGCGCTCGCTCTCCCATTCCAGCGCGTCGACGCCGCCGGCCGACATCAGAATCTCGTAGCGGCGCTTGTTGAGCTCGGTGCCGTAATATTTCATCGCGGAGGAGAACGCCGGATGCGCCTGCCCCGCCTTGGCGAGATCGACCGCGCGCTCGGCGCAGGCTGCAAGCGCCGCTTCGTCGACATCGAAGCTCGCGATCTGGCCGCGCAGCATCGCATCGTCGAGCTTGCCCTGCGCATCGGTGCCGACCGAGTCAGCGGCGATCTGGCCGAGCGGACGACCGACGCCGCGCTCGCCCATGCCCGAGATCATCGCGCGCTCGTGCTGCAACAGATATTTTGCAACGTCCCAGCCACGGTTGACGGTGCCGACCACATGCGATTTCGGCACGCGGACATTGTCGAAGAAGGTCTCGCAGAACGGCGAGTAGCCGGAGATCAGCAAAATCGGCTTGGTCGAGACGCCCTTCGAGGTCATGTCGAACAGGATGAAGCTGATGCCGTCATGCTTCTTCGCCGCCGGATCGGTGCGCACCAGGCAGAAGATCCAGTCGGCGTAGTTGGCGTAGGACGTCCAGATCTTCTGGCCCGTG
The DNA here is from genome assembly GCF_054185185.1 of Bradyrhizobium sp. UFLA05-153. Lineage (NCBI taxonomy): Bacteria > Pseudomonadati > Pseudomonadota > Alphaproteobacteria > Hyphomicrobiales > Nitrobacteraceae > Bradyrhizobium > Bradyrhizobium sp. UFLA05-153. The sequence continues at coordinate 15,681 of NZ_JBBIAM010000162.1, read as the reverse complement.
ATGACGAAATCGTCGCCGTCGCTCTCCGCGCGGGTCTGGAGCGAAGCGAGATCGGAGCCGGCATTCGGCTCGGAATAGCCCTGGCACCAGCGGATCAGGCCCGCCGCGATTTTTGGCAGATGCTCCTTCTTCTGCGCCTCGTTGCCGTATTTCAGCAGCGCCGGCCCGAGCATCCAGATGCCAAAGCTCGACAGCGGCGGCCGCGCGCCGATCTTTGCCATCTCGCTGCGCAGCACCTTGTGCTCGGCAGCGCTGAGGCCGCCGCCGCCAAACTCCTTCGGCCAGTCCGGCACGGTCCAGCCCTTGTCGCGCATGCGCTCGAACCAGACGCGTTGCGGCTCGGAGGAAAATTTCGCGTTACGCCCACCCCAGAACACGTCGGCATCCGAGGCCGCATGCTTGCGCATCTCGGGCGGGCAGTTGGCTTCCAGCCAGGCGCGGGTCTCGTTGCGGAATGTTTCGAGCTCGATTGATTCAGAATCCGGCGCTTTGGAGTCAGTCATGGGTCGCTTCCATCAAGATCACTTGTTGCCGATGACTCTGGGCCATCGCATCGCAGAATTCAACCTATTCCGCACGCTCCGGCTACTCACCCTGTTCGTCGTCGGGCTATACTTGCCGTCGCGGCTAAGCCTGAAAACACAGGGAAAACGACGATGCGCCTAAAACTACTTTCGCCTGGCGAAATGAGCGACGACCAGCGGCAGACCTATGACGAGTCGATTGCCGGAAAACGCGGCAAGCCGCCCGCGCCGATGATGGCCTGGCTCAACAGCCCGGAGATGGCGCGCCACGCGACGCGGCTCGGCGAGGTCATGCGCTTCAACACCGTCTTTCCCGCAAAGCTCTCGGAGATCGCGATTCTTGTGACGGCGCGGCACTGGACCTCGCATTACGAATGGTATGCGCACAAGCGCCTGGCGCTTCAGGGCGGGATGAAGGTAGAGATCATCGACGCGATCCGCGACCGCCGCGCGCCGGAGTTCGACGATCCCAAGGGCCAGATGATCTACGACGTCGCAAAATCGCTGCATGAGGCCCATGGGCTGGCGAAGGGCCTCTACGACGAGGCCGTCGAGCTGCTCGGCGAGCGCGGGCTCGTCGAAGTGATCGGCCTGTGCGGCTATTACACGCTGGTGTCGATGACGCTGAACAGCTTTGAGTTCGAGCTGCCTGAGGGCGAGGTGTCGGAGCTGGGCTAACTGCCGATCCGGAAACGCTGGGTTTCGGGATCGGCCAGTTCCACTGGCGCGCAGCAGTCCCTATGTGGGTGGATAAACGGAGCAATAGCATGTCACCAACCCCCGCCGTCAATCCCGGAACCCGCATCGGACACGTTCACCTCAAGGTCGCCGATCTCGACCGCGCGCTCGGCTTTTATTGCGGCGTGCTCGGCTTTGAGCTGATGCAGCGCATGGGCTCGGGCGCCGCCTTCATCTCCGCCGGCGGCTATCATCACCACATCGGGCTCAACACCTGGGAGAGCAAGGGCGGCTCGCCGCCGCCGCCGGGCACGACCGGGCTCTATCACACCGCGATCCTCTATCCGACGCGGCCGGCGCTGGCCGATGCGCTGCATCGCGTGCTCTCCGCCGGCATCGCGCTCGACGGCGCGAGCGACCATGGCGTGTCCGAGGCGCTGTATTTACGCGACCCCGACGAGAACGGTGTCGAGCTCTATTGGGACCGGCCCAAGGACCAATGGCCGCTCACGCCGGACGGCAAGCTTGCGATGTTTACGAAGCGATTGGACCTGGAGGATTTGCTGAAGCAGCGGGAGGCGTGAGCTCGTAGGGTGGGCAAAGCGAAGCGTGCCCACCACTTCTGTCGCAATCGTGGAGAGATGGTGGGCACGGCGCTCCGCGCCTTTGCCCACCCTACGATTCCGAGGCTGCGGGAGAAACTCAGCAGCACTACGTCAAATTGCATCCGGAAACTCGCCCATCGCGGCTTCCAGCTGCGCCTTGCGGCGGCGCGCCCAGGAGGCGAACGAGAGAACCGCAAGGCCCAAGAGCACCGGCGGGAACACCACCATGTTCACCGCCGACCAGCCGTAGTTGGCGAGCAACTGGCCCGACGAGAACGAGCCGATTGCCATCATGCCGAACACCAGGAAATCGTTGAACGCCTGCACCTTGTTGCGTTCGTTCGGACGGTGCGTCTCCAGCACCAGCGCGGAGGCGCCGATGAAGGAGAAATTCCAGCCGACGCCGAGCACGATCAGCGTCGCCCAGAAATGCATCGCGGTGATGCCGGAGAGGCCGATCGCTGCGGCGCCTGCCTCCAGCAAGAGGCCGGTAGCGACGATCCTCGGCGCGCCGAAGCGCGCGATCAGCGCGCCGGTGAAGAAGCTGGGGCCGTACATGGCGACGATGTGCCATTGAATGCCGAAATTGGAATCGCTGACGCTGAGGCCGCAGAGCTTCATGGCAAGCGGCGCCGAAGTCATCACCAGGTTCATCATGGGATAGGCGATGACGCCGCACAGCGCGGCCGCGATGAAGCGCGGCTGCCGCACGATGCGCAGCAGTGGCCGTCCGCCGTGAAGATCGGCCGCGGCCGGCTTCGGCATATCGACGCCGGCAACGATGCCCATCGCGATCAGCGCCACCGCCGCCTGCACCACAAAGCTGAAGGCGAACAGATAGGGCGGCCAGACGTCCATGGTCCATTGCACGAGCTGCGGACCGAGCACGCCGGCGAACACGCCGCCCGCCATCACCCATGACACCGCCTTGGGCCGGTAGGCCGCGCTGGCGCCGTCGGCGGCGGCAAAGCGATAGGATTGCGCCACCGCTCCGTAGAGGCCACCGAGGAAGGTCGCGACACAAAACAGCGCGAACGAGCCATTGAGGATCGCGAACGAGCCGACGAGGCCGGTGAGCGTGCCGCAGGCGGTGCCGATGATGAAGGCCATGCGGCGGCCAAACCGGCGGGAGATCGCACCGGTCGGCAAGGTCCCTGCGGCAAGCCCCAGCACATACATCGACAGCGGCACGGTCGCGAGCGACATGTCGGGCGCGAGCGTCGCGCCGACGATCGAGCCGGTCGCGAAGATCACGGCCGAATTGGCGCCGGTCAGCGCCTGCGCAGCCGCAAGGCGCACCACATTGGCACGCACGCGGGCGTCGTCGACAATCTCGTCGGCTAAAGTCACGTCTAACATCGGCATTTCCGCCCGGGGAGCGTTCGTTGATTCCCGTCACTATGGAGGGGCGCGGCAGGGCGGGCAACTGGCGCAAACGGGCGCAAGCCATGCCGAGGGTGCAATTGGACAGCACCTAGCAGGCCGCGCTATCAAAGCCTTGCGCTCGATCAAGTTCACCTTGCAAATTCGCCTTTGCAAGTTCGCTTCCGGAGTTCGGATTATGCCCGTTGACGACAGGCCCACGTTGTCCGCTCCCGACGACGATCCGTATCTCTGGCTGGAAGACATCGAAGGCGAGCGGGCGCTCGACTTCGTCGAGCGGCAGAATCGCCTGACGCTGGAGCAATTCGGCGGCCCCGCGTTCGAGCGCGACAGCGATCTTCTGGCCGCCATCTACGACCGGCCGGACAATATCCCCTATGTCGGCCGCAGCGACGGCCTCCTCTACAATCTCTGGAAGGACGTGAACAATCCGCGCGGCCTGTGGCGGCGGACCACGATGGATGAATTCCGCAAGCCCAATCCATCCTAGGAGACCCTGCTCGACATCGACGCGCTCGCGGCTGATGAAGGCGAGGACTGGCTGCTGAACTGGTCGAGCTCGCTGCCCGGCGATGCCCCGCAGACGATCCTGAGCCTGTCGCGCGGCGGCAGCGATGCCGTGACCCTGCGCGAATTCGATCTGAACACGAAGAGCTTTGTCGCCGGCGGCTTCGCGCTACCGGAAGCCAAGGGCGGCGCCGCGTGGGTCGATGCCGATACGGTGCTGCTATCCAGTGCACTCGGCGAGGGCATGGCGACAAGCTCGGGCTATGCGAGGACGGTACGGCTGTGGCGGCGCGGCGAGCCCGTGGAGCAGGCGTCCCTGGTGTTCGAGACCACACCCGATCGGATGAGCGCCTATTGCGACGTCGACCGGACCGGCGAGACGCCGCGCGTCTGGTTCATCGACCGGCTGGACTTCTTCAACTTCGACATCTGGCTCGGCACCGAGCGTGGTGCGACCGTGAAGCTCGATCTTCCCTCCGACATCTGGCTGCAAATCCACCAGGACTGGTTCGCGATCAAGCTGCGCACGGCCTGGACGGTCGGCGGAGTGACCCATGCTCCGGACGCCGTGCTCGGCATTTCGCTGTCGGCCTTCCTCGCCGGCGATCGCAATTTCACCGTCGTGTTCGCGCCTGGGCCGCGCCGTGCATTGCAGGGATTTTCCTGGGCCGCCGGCAAGCTCCTCCTCAGCATCCTCGACGAGCTGCGGCCGGTCTTCGAGATCTGCACGCCGTCGGCCACGGGCTGGAGCCGTGAGACGCTGCGCGGGCTGCCCGACATCGGCGTGGTCGACGTCTGGCGCTTCGACCATCATGAATCCGAAAGCAATGGCGACCTGCTCGCCAATGTCCAGGATCCGCTCATCCCACCGGCGCTGATGCTGATCGAGCGCGGCGTTGCCAGCCCGACCGTGCTCAAGCAGGCGCCGAAGACGTTCACTTCAGACGGTCTCGTGGTGACGCAGCACGAAGCCATCTCCATTGACGGCGAGCGCATCCCCTATGTGCAGACCGGGCCCGCTGGTGAGACCGGCGATGCGCCGGTCTATATGAGCGCCTATGGCGGCTTCGCGCTCTCGGTCAAGCCGTACTACAATCCGGCGCTCGGCAGGCTGTGGCTGGAGCGCGGCGGCACCACGGTGCAGGCGAATCTGCGCGGCGGCGGCGAGTTCGGCACGCGCTGGCACGATGCCGGGCGGCTCGCCGGCAAGCGGCTCTCGCATGATGATTTCGCGGCAGTCGCCGCCGACCTCGTGCGCCGCGGCGTGACGCGCGCAAAACGTATCGCCGCACAGGGCGGATCGAACGGCGGCATTCTCATCACGAACATGCTGACGCGCTATCCCGAGCGGTTCGGCGCGCTGTTCTGCACGATCCCGCTGGTCGACATGCGCCGCTACACAAAGCTGCTCGCAGGCGCGAGCTGGATCGCGGAATATGGCGACCCCGACAAACCCGAGGATTGGGAGTGGCTGAAGACCTATTCGGCCTACCATGCCGCAAAGCCCGGCCAGCCCTATCCACCGATCCTGATCGCCACGACGCGGCGGGACGATCGCGTCCATCCCGGACATGCGCGCAAGATGGCCGCAAAGCTCCAGGCCATGGGCTATGAGGCTTATTTCTACGAGCCGGCCGCGGGCGGCCATGGCTACGGCAAGGACAACAAGGAACGCGCCGGCTTCCAGGTGCTCGGCTTTGAATTCTTGAAAAGCAGGATCGGCTGGCACGACAACCGAGCGTAGCCGCCCTCGCGGCTCAGGCCTTCGCAAACACCAGCGTGAGATTGTTGGCGGGCATGTCGATCAGATCGATCAAACGCAGGCCCACGTGCTGCGCGAGCTTTTCGACGTCGCCGAGATCGCGCACGCCCCATTCCGCGTTGCCTTCGCGCAAGGAGGTGTCGAACACCGCGTTGCTGAGCGCGGTATGCTTGCCGTCGCGCTTGAAGGGGCCGTAGAGGAACAGCGTGCCGCCGGGCCGCAAATAGCGGCCGGCACCGGCGAACAGCCCCTCGGCCACGTTCCACGGCGCGATGTGGATGACATTGGCGCAGAACACCGCCGCGAGATCCTTCGGCCCCTCGCCGCTCTTCATCTCCGGGCACCAGTCGGGATCGGACAGATCGACCCGCAGCGGCGGGCGGATGTTTGGCAGGCTGGAATGGACGCGCCAGGCCTCGATGCTTTTCAGATGCCGCTGGTTGAGGTCGCTCGGCCACCAGACGAGATCAGGCGCATGGCGGGCGAAGTGGACCACATGCTGGCCGGTTCCGCTGCCGACCTCGACGACGTCGCCGAGGCGGCCGGCAAGATGTTTCTCCAGCGCCGCCCAGATCGGCTCGTGATTGCGATGGAACGCCGGCGCATCGAGGCGCCCATCGGGCTCGACCCGCCCGCCGTCCTTGCCAAATTCGGCGACATATTCAGCCAATTGAGGCCTCCGGGAAAAGACAACGAGATAAAAAACGTCACTGGACGCCGAGACGCCCCAATATTACTGGCCCGTCAGGGCCGAAACTGCCGAACAAATAGTCCGTTCGGTTGCAATGCGGAAGATCTTAACACCAATTTGCGACCTACATCGTCGTGATTGTCAGGCGGTGCCCTTTGTGCTTTGAGCACTATATTTCGCGAATGCAAACATCGACATAACGCCTCGGACCGACGCCTTGACCGCCTTTCCCCGGAAGCCCGCCCTGGTTTTCATTCTGGCCGCCCTCGCCGCGATGGCCGCTGCGCCAGCGCGCGCCCAATCCGCTGCCGCCGAGGGGCAGAAGCTCGCCTTCGACCGCGGCAAGGGCAATTGTCTGACCTGCCACGTGATCAAGGGCGGCGATCTGCCCGGCACGATCGGGCCTGAGCTGAAGGACATCAAGGCGAAGTACCCCGACCGCAACGAGTTGGTCGCGATCCTGTTCGACGAGACCAGGCGCAATCCGCAGACCATGATGCCACCGTTCGGTCGGAACCGGATTTTGACCGAACAGGAGATCAACGCGATCGTTGATTTCCTGCAGAGCCTGTGACGGCGCCGATACCTAAGGGATCGCTGAGGCGATCGACCAGGAGACTGAGATGAGTTCAACGACCGGCCTTCTCGCGACGCGGCGCCTGATCCTGCAAGGCGCGGCCTCCGTTGCGCTGATCGGCCTCGGCAATCTACCGTTCGGAGCCGCGCGCGCCGCGGCCAACGACAAATATCCGGAAGAGGCGTTCAAGCAGAAGAGCGAGGCCGACGCGATCAAGGCGCTCTATGGCAAGACCGCCGAGCCGTCCGACAAGATCAAGCTGGATGCGCCCGAGATCGCCGAGAACGGCGGAGTCGTGCCGATCTCGGTGACGACGACGCTCGAGAAGGTGACCTCGATCTCGTTCTTCGTCGCGGAGAACCCGAACGCGCTGGCAGCAAGCTACAAGATTCCCGACGGCACGGTCCCGAGCGTCGCCAACCGGCTGAAGATGGCGAAGACCACCAACGTGGTCGCGATCGTGGAGGCCGACGGCAAACTCTTCAGCGCGACCAAAGAGGTCAAGGTCACCGTCGGCGGCTGCGGCGGCTAGCGGCGAAGGAGAACCGAGATGGCATCCACCATTCGCGTACGCGCCACCGCCAACGGCGATATCACCGAGGTGCAGGCGCTGATTCAGCACCCCATGGATTCCGGCTTCGTCAAGGACGCCAAGGGCGAGCTGATCCCGGCGCACTTCATCCAGGAACTGAAATTCGAATATAACGGCAAGGACGTGTTCGTCGCCGATTGGGGCCCTGCCGTCTCCAAGGATCCCTACGTCAAGTTCAGCTTCAAGGGGGCTAAGAAGGGCGACGACCTCAAGATAAGCTGGACCGACAACAAGGGTGCGTCGGACACGACCACCGCGAAGATCTCGTGATGAAGGCGCGCTCCGCAATCTGGCTCGGCTCGGCGCTCGTCGCGCTCGCTGCGCTGGCCTTCACCGCGCCGCACGTGATCGCAGCCGACAAGATCGATACCGCCACCGAGGCCAAGGCGTTCCAGAACTTCTTCTTCCAGAAATTCCCGAACGTGAAGCACGAGGATTTCGTCAACGGTCCTTATTCCATGAACGAGGACATGAAGCGGCAGTGGCAGGAGAAGGAGGAGTTCCCGCCTTACGAGTTCGCGCTCGACGCCGGCAAGGAGATGTTTGCGACGCCATTCAAGAACGGCAAGACCTACGCCGACTGCTTCCCGAACGGCGGCATCGGCATCCGCCAGAACTATCCTTACTTCGACGAGAAGGAAGGCAAGGTCGTCACGCTCGAGCTCGCGCTCAACCGCTGCCGCGAGGCCAACGGGGAAGCACCCTACTCCTACGTCAAGGACGAAATGGCCTCGCTGACCGCCTACATGGCCTTCACTTCGCGCGGCAAGCTGATGGACATCAAGATCCCCGACGATCCGCGCGCGCTCGAGGCGTACGAAAACGGCAAGCGCTATTTCTACACGCGGCGCGGGCAGATGAACTTCTCCTGCGCGAGCTGCCATGTGCAGAGCCCGGGCGAGCGCATCCGCGCGGAGGTGCTGGCGCCTGCGCTCGGCATCATGAACGCTCTGCCGATCTACCGCAGCGAATGGAGCGGCATGGGCACGACCACCCGCCGCCTCATGACCTGCAACAGCCAGACCCGCGCGGTTCCGCTGGAACCGCAATCGGACGAATACCGCGACGTTGAATATTTCCTGTCCTACGTCGCCAATGGCCTGCCGATTTCCGGCCCGGGAGCGCGGCCATGAGCACGAGGATGATCGGAATGCGATCACTGGCACTCGTGTTGCTGCTGGCGGCTGCTGCAGCGCCCGCGCGGGCGGCAACCGAAGCCGACTACAAGGCGGCCTATGCCGCGGCGGAAGCTGCCAGCAAGGAAGCGGCCGGCTTGCGCAACCAGTGGACCACGACCGTCTCGACGATCGCCGCCGCGAAGAAGGCCGGCGACAGCGGCGATTTCGACCGTGCGGTTGCCGCCGCCAAGGAGGCCGAAGCGCTGGCGAAGGCCTCGATCTTCCAGGCGACGTCGGAAAAAGACGCCTGGAAGGCGATGGAAATCCGCTAGACTGGCTCTCGTGGAACTGTTGGGCGATCTTCTTCTTTAAGGGGCGGAGAATTTGGGATGACCATCCGCCGCCGCGATTTCCTGAGAGCCGCAGGCGCTGCCGCCGTCACGGCCGGGCTGCCGCGGCTCGCGCGCGGCACCGACACCGCCAGCATCTACGACCTCGAACGCTTCGGCAATGCGCGCATCCTGCACATCACCGATACGCATGCACAGCTCAACCCGGTCTATTTCCGCGAGCCCAGCGTCAATATCGGCATCGGCGAGATGGCGGGACGGCCGCCGCATCTGGTCGGCCGCGCCTTCCTCGAACGTTTCGGCATCCGGCCCGACAGCGCGGACGCCTATGCCTTTACCTGCTTCGAGTTCGAGAAGTCCGCGGCCCGCTTCGGCAGGCTCGGCGGCTTTGCGCATCTGAAGACGCTGATCGACCGCTTACGCAACGACGTCGGCGAGCTGCATTCGCTACTGCTCGACGGCGGTGACCTCTGGCAGGGCACCGGCCTTGCCAACACCATGCAGGGCCGCGACATGGTCGAGGTGGCGAACCTGCTCGGCATCGAGGCGATGACCGGCCATTGGGAGTTCACCTATGGCGAGCAGGCGCTGCGCGACAATCTCGAGCGCTTCAAGGGCGAGTTTCTGGCGCAGAACGTCTTCCTGACGGAGGAGGCCGCCTTCAACGACGCGCGCGCCTTCGACAAGGCGACGGGGCGCGTGTTCAAGCCCTCGACCATCAGGGAACTCGGCGGCTATCGCGTCGCGATCATCGGTCAGGCCTTCCCCTACGTGCCGATCGCGCATCCCAGACGCTTCACGCCGGACTGGACCTTTGGCATTCGCGAGGAGGAGCTGCAGAAGCTCGTCGACGGCTTGCGCGGCAAAGACAAGGTCGATGCCGTGATCCTGCTGTCGCATAACGGCATGGATGTCGATCTCAAGCTCGCGAGCCGCGTCACCGGCATCGACGTCATCCTCGGCGGCCACACCCATGACGCCGTCCCGCAACCGGTGGCGGTGAAGAATGCAAGCGGCACGACGCTCGTCAGCAATGCCGGCTCGAATGGAAAGTTTCTCGCCGTGCTCGATCTGCAGCTCGCCAAGGGCAAGGTCAGCGATATCAGATACCATTTGCTGCCGGTCTATTCCGAGTTGTTGAAGCCGGATCCGGCGATGGCCGAGCTGATCGGCAAGGTGCGCGCGCCGCACGTCACCGACTGGTCGGAGAAGATCGCAACGCCGGACCGCCTGCTCTATCGCCGCGGCAATTTTTCCGGCCCCATGGATGAGCTCATCTGCACGGCGCTACGCCACGAGCTCGATGCCGAGATCGCGCTGTCGCCGGGTTTTCGCTGGGGCGTCACCGCGCTCGCCGGCCAGCCGTTCACGCTCGAGGATGTGCTGGCGGAGACCGCGATCTCCTATCCCGAGACCTATGTGCAGGAGATGCCAGGGGCCCAGATCAGGGACGTGCTGGAGGACATCTGCGACAACCTCTTCAACGCCGATCCCTATCACCAGCAGGGCGGCGATATGGTACGCACCGGCGGGCTCAATTACACCTGCACGCCGACAGCCGCGATCGGCAGCCGCATCTCTGCCCTGACGCTCGATAACGGCAAGCCGATCGAGGCTGACAGGCGCTACAAGGTCGCGGGCTGGGCATCGGTCAATGCGCAGCAAGGCGCGCCTGTCTGGGACGTGGTCGCAAAATATCTGCGCTCGGGCCGGATGGCGGAGAACAAGAGCTCCGGCGTCACGCTCAGGGGCGTCGAGGACAATCCGGGAATTGCAGGACAGGGATGACGCGTTCGCCAAATCTTCGCACGATGCTGTTGGCGCTGGTCGCCTGGGCTTTGGTGCTGCCCGCCTTCGCGCAGCAGGTGCCCTTGCAGGACAAGCCGTTTGCTGAGCACAAGATTGTGCTCCAGCTCTCCGACGGTGATGTCAGGAAGCAGGCGCTGGTGCTCAGCGTCGCCAACAATCTCCTGAAAGCCTATGACCCCGACAAGGTCGCGATCGAGGTGGTGGCGTTCGGTCCGGGCATCGACCTGCTGCTCGCCGCCAACGACCACCGCAAGCAGGTCGAGAGCCTGATCGCGCAGGGCGTCCGCTTCGACATTTGCCTCAACACCGTCGACACGATCGAGCGCGAGACCGGCCGTCGGCCGGACTTCATCTCGTCAGCCACGCCAGTGCAGGTCGGGGTCGGCCAGATCCTGTTCCTGACCGAGAATGGCTACACGCTGGTGCGGCCGTAACCGCGCTCTCGTCATTCCGGGGCGGTCCACAATTCCGGGGCGGTCCGCGGGACCGAACCTGGAGTCCATCCCACCCCCCGGGGTCTGGGGCCAAATGGATTCCGGGCTCGATGCTTCGTGTCGCTCCGGAATGACCGCCCCAGCAGCAGCAAAATCTTCCGATTTTACCGGTCCATGCAGTAAAATACTTCTCTTTTAGCCGGCCTTCGTAGTATGATTTTGAATCATCCGACGCGGGGGTCCGCCATGATCTTTCGCCAACTGTTCGACAGCGTTTCGGGAACCTACAGCTATCTGCTGGCCAGCCGCGCCGGCGGCGAGGCGCTGATCCTTGATCCCGTGCTGGAGAAGGTCGATCGCTATTGCCAATTGCTGCGCGAGCTCGACCTCAAGCTGGTCAAGGCCGTCGACACCCACCTACATGCCGACCACGTCACCGGCCTCGGCGAGCTGCGCGACCGCACCCACTGCATGACCATCATGGGCGACCAGAGCAAGGCCGACGTGGTGGCGATGCGGGTCTCCGACGGCGACAAGGTGACGATCGAGGGCCTGTCGCTCGACGTGATGTACACGCCCGGCCACACCGATGACTCCTACTCATATCTCATGGGCGATCGCGTCTTCACCGGCGACACGCTGTTGATCCGCGGCACCGGCCGCACCGACTTCCAGAACGGCTCTTCGCGCGCGCAATACGACTCGATCTTCAATCACCTGTTGAAGCTGCCCGACGAGACGCTGGTCTTCCCCGCGCATGACTACAAGGGCGACACCGTCTCCACCATCGGCGAGGAGAAGCGTTACAATCCCCGTCTCCAGGTGCGCTCGGTCGACGAATATATCGAGCTGATGGCCAACCTGAAGCTGCCCAATCCGAAGATGATGGATGTGGCGGTGCCGGCCAACATGCATGTCGGCCTGCATCAGGAGGAATTGGAGAAGGAAGGCCGCGCGCTCAGCGCCGTCGACGCGATGCGCGCACTCGGCCGGCCCGACATCCTCTTGGTCGATCTGCGCGAGAGCAATGAGCGCGCCAAGCACGGCATGCTCGAGGGCGCGCTGCATGCGCCCTATCCGTCGATCGAGGAGAGCCTGAAGCCCGGCGGCATGCTGCGCGAGGTGGCGGCCGCCACCGGCCGCCGCGTCCTGTTCTTCTGCGCCTTCGGTGAGCGCTCGGCGATGGCGGTTTCCGCCGCGAAACAGGCCGGACTCGCCAACACCGCGCATATCGCCGGCGGCATCGACGCCTGGAAGAAGGCGGGCGGGCCGGTGGTCCGGGTGTGATCGCGTTTCCCCTGTGGTGCTTTCCGAGCACCGCTTGAGAAAGGTCAAGCGGATCGGAGCGGGTCCGGTTAGCATGCGTTGATGCATCACCATCCGGAGAAGGTCATGGCCAAGGCCGGCAACAAGAACCCGCCGCCGAAGAAGGCAGACGACAACAAGAAAAAGCCGCAGCCGCCGCGCGACACCGACGACGATTACGAAGACGGCGACATCGCCACCCCGAAACGCGATCGTTACGGCACGGATGACGAGCCGCTGTAAGGGGGCGCCCTTGCGAGACCCGTCATCCTGAGGTGCGAGCAGCGCAGTGCGCCTGCACTGCGCTGGGAGCCTCGAAGGATGAACGGCCCGGATGCAGCCGGGCCGTCGCCCTTCGAGGCCTGCGCTTCGCTCCGGCACCTCAGGGTGACGGTGAGAGATAGTGTCCGCTCTTGCTTCCCGTCATTGCCGCGCAGGACTAACCCGCCCTAAGGATCGAGCTGAGATACGAGAATCATCCCTCGGCACTACCTGCCATGCGCCGGCATTCATGGACAAATGACCGCCTCGCCCGATAGTTTGCGCGCCTCTTCGGAAGTGAAACGGAACTGCGATGGCCGACGTTCTCGCCGCACCGCAACAGGGGAAGACCGACAGCGCGCTGCGCACGCTGACGGGGATCTCGATCGCGCATTGGGTCAGCCATTTCCATCTGCTCGTCCTGCCGATGCTGTTTCCGTTCCTCAAAACCCAGCTGGGCGTCGGCTATATCGAGCTTGGCTTTGCGCTGACCGTGTCTGCGGTTGTGTCCGGCCTGACTCAGGCGCCGACCGGCTATCTCGTCGACCATTTTGGTGCGCGAAAGATTCTGCTGATGGGCCTCGTGATCGGCGGGCTATCTCTGGTGCTGCTCGGCCTGCACCTGAGCTACGCCTCGTTGATTACCTGCGCGGTGCTGCTCGGCCTTGCCAACAGCGTCTATCACCCGGCCGATTACGCGATCCTCGCCGAGCACATGGACGAGGCGCGGATGGGCCGCGCGTTCTCGGTTCACACCTTTGCCGGCTATCTCGGCGGCGCAGTGGCGCCGGCGATCGTTGCCGCGCTCGTCACGGTCTCGGGCGGCTTCGGCGCGCTGATCGCATCGGGCGCGATCGGCGTGCTCTGCGCGCTGCTGCTCATCGTGATGAACATTCCCGACGCCGGCGCGCACAGGAAGAAACCCGGAAACGAAGCCACGCCAAAACAGGCGGTCATTACGCCGGCGCTGATCATGCTGACCGCGCTGTTCATGCTGCTCAGCCTGTCGGTTGCCGGCATCAGCAATTTCGGCGTGGTCGCGCTGATGAGCGGCTATGCCGCCTCCTACTCCGCCGCCAATGTCGCGCTGACGGCATTTTTGGGGGCAAGCGCCGTCGGCGTGCTCGCCGGCGGCTTCCTCGCGGACCGGACCGAGCGCCATGGCCAGCTCGCCGCCGCCTGCTTTGCCGCGAACGCGGCGATCGTGCTTCTGATTGCGCTCGTCGGACTGCCCGGCCTGCTGCTGACGGCTGCGATGACCGTTGCGGGCTTCCTGTCCGGCGTGATCGCCCCTTCTCGCGACATGCTGGTGCGCAATGCGGCGCCTGCGGGCGCCGCCGGGCGTGCCTTCGGCATCGTCTCCACCGGCTTCAATATCGGCGGCATCATCAGCCCGCTGCTGTTCGGCTGGATCATGGACCAGAACGCGCCGCACTGGGTGTTCGGCGCGTCGGTGGTGTTCATGGTGGCCACGGTGTTCCTGTCGCTGCTGACGGAGCGGCGGGAGCAGGCTGGACGATAGCTCCGCCAGCAACGCAACTCCACTCGGTGTCGTCCCGGGGCGCGCACAGCGCGAGCTTGGGACGACAGCTTGAATTTTGGTCCGAACAACTACGTCGGCGACACCACGCCCTTCAGCGCGCCGGGCTGCGCGGCGGCGCCGCGGGTCAGCCTCGACTTCTCCGTGTTCGGCCAGAGCAGCAGCAGGCCGAGCACGCCGGAGCCGATCATGACCACCGCGTTGATGGTGTAGCCGGTCAGGTAGCCGTCGACCGTTGAGCCGGCGCGCTGGATCACGCTGCCCATCACGGCCGGGGCGATGATGCCGGCGAGCGTGTAGAGCGCGCCGTAGATCGCGATGACGGCACCGCGCTGCGAGGCCGGGGTAAACTCGCCGAGCATTGGCGGGCAGACGACGTAGATCGCCCCGCACAGGCCCGAGCCGACCACGAGCAGCGCGATCTGCAAGCCCGCACCCTGCACGTGCGGCATCGCCGCGATGATGAGACCGCCGAGCACCAGCGGGACCGAGCCGAGAACGCCGCGCGCAACGCGCGTGGTCGCGCCACGTGCCATCATCACCTGCGAGATCCACCCCGTGAGGATGACGATCGTGGCGCCAAATACCCAGGGCAAGATCGAAATGAAGCCCGCATCGGTTTGCGAGAAGCCAAACCCCTTGACGATGAAGGACGTGAACCAGGTGAGCCCGAGCGACAGCGCCCAATAGGCGCCGAAGGTCGCCGCCACGCAGCCGATGAAGGTGCGCGAGGTGAGAAGCTGGAAATAGGGAATCTTCGGCTCGGTGGCCGCCAGGAGCTGCGTGTCCTCCAGCGGTCCCTCCTTGCCGAGCGCGAGCCAGGCCGCGACCCAGATCAGGCCGACGATGCCGAGCGCGCCGAAGGCGTAGTGCCAGGAATGATTGACGATCACCCAGTTCAGCGCCGGCACCGCGAGAATGACGCCGAAGGCCGAGCCCTGCGACAGGATCGCGGTCGGCAGCGTTCGCTTCTCGTCCGGAAACCATTTGTAGATCGCATGTGCGGCGACCGAGAAGCCCGGCCCCTCGCCCGCGCCGAGCACGATGCGGCAGATCAGGAGCGTGGTGAAGCTGACGGTGCCCACCATCGGAAACTGCGCCAACGACCAGATCACTGCGAGCGTCAGCAGCACCCAGCGCGTCGGCACCTTGTTGACGATGAAGCCGACTACGATGGTCGAGATCGAGAACAGGAAGAAGAAGGATGAGCCGAGCAGGCCGAACTGCTCCGGCTCGAGCTTCAGGTCGGTCATGATCGGCACGCCGGCGAGACCCACGACGATCTTGTCGGCGAAATTCACCACCATGAAGAGAAACAGGAGAAAGGTGACGGTCCAGGCCCCCTTTGGCGTTGCCTCAGCTGTCGTGCTGCCCGCCGCTTTGGGCGTTCCCTGAGCGCTCATCTCTCTCCCCGATTTTTCGCTTTCGGCACTCTTGATTTGTGCTGTCTTGTTTGGCCGTCTTGCGAGCTAACAACGGCTTGAACGGCAACGCAACCCCGGCATTTTCGCATCAACTGTGCTACGCAACATCCCAGTTAATTCC
>NZ_JBBIAM010000161.1:0-17823 GCF_054185185.1 Bradyrhizobium sp. UFLA05-153 | reverse complement strand
TGTAGGCCGTGTACCAGGCGGGATTTTCCAAAATGTTGCGCTGGATGACCGCGGGCAAAATCGTGCCTGAATAACCCTGGCCGATCAGCGAGGTGAAGACCTGGTTTTGCGCTGCGAGCTCGCCCATATGCGCGATCGCTTCCGTCTCGCTCAGGGGCTTGCCGAGATCGAGGGGGGCCGCCTGCCGGATCGAGGCGGGCAGCGTCTCCGCCATCAGCGCGTCCACGCTTTTCGCGCCGACGGTGTCCAGCATCGCCGCGACATCGCGCGCGGAGGGGCCGATATGGCGGCGTACGAAAGAGGCGGCGGTATCGCCGTTGGATTTGCGGTGCGCGGTCATCATCGGTCCTCGCTTTACGCCGTGTGCGCCTTGTAGGCGGCTTCATCCATGAGGCCGCCGAGCTCGCTCTTGTCGGCAATCTTGATCTTGAAGAACCACGCCTTGCCTGCGGCGTCCGAATTGACCAGCGCCGGCTCATCGACGACCGCCTGGTTGACCTCGAGCACTTCGCCCGAGATCGGCGCATAGACGTCGGACGCCGCCTTCACGGACTCGACCACGGCCGCAGCTTCCGTCTTCTTCAGGGCGCGGCCGACCTTGGGCAGCTCGACGAACACGACGTCGCCGAGCTGCTGCTGGGCGTAATCGGTGATGCCGACGGTTGCGACATCGCCCTCGATGCTCAGCCATTCATGGTCGGAGGTGTACAGCGTCGTGGTCATTCTCGGTCCTCAGCGTTTGTAGGTGTTTTTCACGAATGGCATGGCGGCGACGGTGAGCGGCAGCCGCTGGCCGCGCACTTCGGCAAAGAGCTTTGTGCCGAGCGCGCTTTTCGCGGTGGGCACATAGCCCATCGCCACCGGTGCATTCAGGCTCGGGCCAAAACCGCCGGAGGTGACGGTGCCGATCGCTTCGCTCGACGTCGCATCCGCAAACAGCAGCGCGCCTTCGCGCACCGGCGCGCGGCCCTCGGCCCGCAGACCGACGCGGCGGCGGTTCGCGCCCTGGTCGAAATGGGCGAGGATCTTTTGAGCGCCCGGAAAACCGCCGGCGCGGGCGCCACCGGTGCGGCGGCTCTTCTGCACCGACCATTCCAGCGCGGCCTCGACCGGCGTGGTCGCGGTGTCGATGTCGTGGCCGTAGAGGCAGAGCCCGGCCTCGAGCCGCAGGCTGTCACGGGCCCCTAGCCCGATCGGCAACACATCGGAATTTGCGAGCAGCGCCTTGGCGAGGCGTTCGGCATCGCCTGCGGGAACCGAGATCTCGAACCCGTCTTCGCCGGTATAGCCCGAGCGCGACACGAAGCAGTCGATGCCGTCGACCTTGCGCGGGCCCGCGTCCATGAATTTCATGGACGGCGCCTCTGCACAAAGTTTCGCCAGCGCGGCTTCGGCCTTCGGACCCTGAAGTGCGATCAGTGCGCGGTCGTTCAGCGAATCGATGATGCAGTCATCGGCGAGGTGCGCGCGCAGATGCGCCTCGTCCTCGGCCTTGCAGGCAGCATTGACGACCAGGAACAGGTGATCGCCGAAATTGGCGACCATCAAATCGTCGAGGATGCCGCCGTCGGGATTGGTGAACTGGGCATAGCGCTGCCGCCCCGGTGCAAGCGCCACGATGTCCTGCGGCACCAGACGCTCCAGTGCTCTTGCCGCGTCCTCGACCTTGCCGGACTTCGGCCGGAGCGCGATCTGGCCCATATGGGACACGTCGAACAGGCCGGCGGAACTGCGGGTATGCAGGTGCTCTTTCAGGACGCCCGCCGGGTACTGCACAGGCATTTCGTAGCCCGCGAACGGCACCATCTTGCCGCCAAGGGACACGTGCAGCCCGTAGAGGGGGGTACGTCTGAGGGAATTTTGGTCGTCGCACGCAAGCATCACAGGGGCCCTCGCGGTTCCCGGGGAGGATTCCCCGAAAAACCAGTCGAAGCCCCATCTGTCGCTGTGCCTGAGAGTATTATCCCGTCGGCGGGTGCCACCCGGGCTTCGATGCCCGTCGGCGCCTCTTTCCAGATGCTGTCAAAGCCACGCGGTCCTTTTGCCTGAGAGTTTCCGGGGCGGTTGCTCCTTCGGCGCCGGCACCAAAGCCGGTCTCTCCCGACGTGGCCGTACGATACAGGTAGGTACAGAACACAGGCCAGCCAAGGCTGTCAACGCACCTGCAGCAGCTATCAACGAGGATTGCGCGCCTGCGGCAACCCTCTGATCTCTCTGCACAGTTTCTGGACAGGGCAGCTCACCTTGTCTAAAAGCGCTATCGCCCGCAGATATCAGCCTTGATGTCGAGTTTGGATGGCTCTGGCGGGTCCTATCACCCGATTGGATGAACATGAGCGGCGTCAACGAGATCAGGTCGACCTTTCTGAACTTCTTTGCCAAGAACGGCCACGAGATCGTGCCGTCCTCGCCATTGGTGCCGCGCAACGATCCGACGTTGATGTTCACCAATGCCGGCATGGTGCAGTTCAAGAACGTCTTCACGGGCGTCGAGAAGCGCCCCTATCAGCGCGCCACCACTTCGCAGAAATGCGTGCGCGCCGGCGGCAAGCACAACGACCTCGACAATGTCGGCTATACCGCGCGCCATCTCACCTTTTTCGAGATGCTCGGCAACTTCTCCTTCGGCGACTACTTCAAGGAGCGCGCGATCGAGCTCGCCTGGAATCTGATCACCAAGGATTTCGGGCTGAAGAAGGACAAGCTGCTCGTCACCGTCTATCACACCGACGACGAGGCGGCCGGCTTGTGGAAGAAGATTGCTGGCTTCTCCGACGATCGCATCATCCGCATTCCGACCTCGGACAATTTCTGGGCGATGGGCGATACCGGCCCGTGCGGGCCGTGCTCGGAGATCTTCATCGATCGCGGCGAGCACATCTGGGGCGGGCCTCCGGGCAGCCCGGAAGAGGACGGCGATCGCTTCCTCGAATTCTGGAATCTCGTGTTCATGCAGTTCGAGCAGGTGACGAAGGAGGAGCGCCAGCCGTTGCCGCGCCCCTCGATCGACACCGGCATGGGGCTGGAGCGCATGGCGTGCATTCTGCAGGGTGTCGACAGCGTCTTCGAGACCGATCTCTTCCGTCAGCTGATCGATGCGACCGCGTCCGCGCTCGGCAGCGGACCGAATGAGCAGACCGTCGCCTCGTTCAGGGTCATCGCCGATCATCTGCGCTCCTCGGCCTTCCTCGTCTCCGACGGCGTGCTGCCCTCGAACGAGGGCCGCGGCTACGTGCTGCGCCGGATCATGCGCCGCGCGATGCGCCATGCGCAGCTCCTGGGCGCGAAAGAGCCGCTGATGCATCGCCTTGTCTGGGCGCTGGTCCGCGAGATGGGCCAGGCCTATCCGGAGTTGGTGCGCGCGGAAAAGCTGATCGAGGAAACGCTGCGGCTGGAAGAGACCCGCTTCCGCAAGACGCTGGTTCGCGGCCTTGCGATCCTCGACGAGAAGAGTTCCGGCTTGAAGAAGGGCGACATGTTCGACGGTGACGTCGCCTTCACGCTCTACGACACCTACGGCTTCCCGCTGGATCTCACGCAGGACGCGCTGAAGTCGCGCGGCATCAGCGTCGACCAGTCCGCCTTCACCGACGCGATGGAACGCCAGCGCGAGAAGGCGCGTGCCTCCTGGGCGGGCTCGGGCGAGGCGGCGAGCGAGGCGATCTGGTTCCCGTTGCGCGAGAAGCTCGGGGCCACCGAATTTTTGGGCTATGAGACCGAGAGCGCCGAAGGCGTCGTTGCTGCACTGGTCAAGGACGGCAAGGAAACCGACAGCCTCAAGGCCGGCGAGACCGGTGCGCTCGTGCTGAACCAGACGCCGTTCTATGCGGAGTCCGGCGGCCAGGTCGGCGACACCGGCGTGATGGTCGGCGAGGGCGGAATCAAATTCCGCGTCACCGACACGCAGAAGAAGCTCAGCGATCTCTTCGTGCATATCGGCACGGTGGAGCAGGGCACGCTGAAGGCCGGCACCGCGCTCCAGCTCGAGGTGGACCACGCGCGCCGTTCCTCGATCCGCGCCCATCACTCGGCGACGCATCTGCTCCACGAGGCGCTGCGTCAGGTGCTTGGCGATCACATCGCGCAGCGCGGCTCGCTGGTCGCGCCCGATCGCCTGCGCTTCGACTTCGTGCATCCCAAGCCGATCACGCCGGAGGAGCTCGCCCGCGTCGAGGACATCGCCAACGACGTGGTGCTGGAGAATGACGAGGTTACCACCCGCGTCATGGGTGTGGACGAGGCCCGCGAGGCCGGTGCGCGTGCGCTGTTCGGCGAGAAATATGGCGACGAGGTTCGTGTCGTCTCCATGGGCAAGACCGCGCGCGAGCACGGCGCCAACGCGCTCGGCTGGTCGGTCGAGCTCTGCGGTGGCACCCATGTCAAGCGCACCGGCGATATCGGCCTGATCACGCTGACGAGCGAGAGTGCGGTCGCCTCCGGTGTTCGCCGCATCGAGGCGCTGACCGGACGCCATGCGCGCAAGCATGCCAACGACACCATGGCGCTGGCGAAGACCGCAGCGGCCGAGCTGCGCACCTCGCTCGAGGATGTGCCGGCGCGCATCACCGCGCTGATGGACGAGCGCAAGAAGCTCGAGCGCGAATTGTCCGACGCCCGCAAGAAGCTTGCGATGGGCGGCGGTGCATCGTCCGGCAATGGCGCTGCCGCTGGCGTGCGCGAGGTCGGCGACGTCAAGCTGATGGCGCGTGCGGTCGAAGGCATCGAGATGAAGGATCTCAAGAGCCTTGCCGACGACGGCAAGAAGCAGATCGGCTCCGGCGTCGTCGCGATCGTCGGCGTCACCGAGGACGGCAAGGCCGGCGTCGTGGTTGGTGTCACCGCCGACCTCACCTCGCGTTTCAACGCCGTCAACCTGGTTCGCGTCGCCTCCGAAGCGCTCGGCGGCAAGGGTGGCGGCGGCCGGCCTGACATGGCGCAGGCTGGCGGGCCCGACGGCGCCAATGCGGCGGCGGCGCTCTCGGCGATCGAAAAAGCCATGGTCGGCGCGTAAACACCGTGCGCCTCGTTCCGCGAGGACGTGGGCTTCGCGATCCCAATTTGAGGGATCGCCTCTACGAGCTCCTGGAGCACGATCCGCTGGCCTATTCCGCCGGGTCGCGCTTCATCCAGGTGATCATTGCCGTGATCGTGCTCGACGTCGTGGCAATGACGCTTGCCTCGGTGCCGGACCTGGACGCGCAATTCGACGCGCTGTTCTCGGCGATCACCATTCTGTCCGTGATCGTGTTCGCGTTGGAATATGTGGCGCGGCTGTGGACGGTCGCGGGCCATACGCAGCGCAAGGGGTCGGCGCTTGCCGACCGGCTCTCCTACGTCTTCTCCGCGCTCGGCATCATCGATCTCATGGCGTTCCTCCCCGCCGCGATCGTGCTTGCCACCGGCCGGCACGCGACGCTGGCTGCGCTCGGCGTGCTGCCGTTCTTCAAGTTGATCCGCTATTCGCCGGCGATGCGCTCGCTGTTTGCAGCCGTCCATGCCGAACGGCGCGCTTTGATCGGATGCATCGTCATCCTGATCGGCGTGGTGCTCACCTTCGCCTCGCTCCTCTATGCCATCGAGCGCGAGGTGCAGCCGGAAAAGCTCGGCACCATTCCGCAGGCGATGTGGTGGGCGATCGTGACGCTCGGCACGGTCGGCTATGGCGACGTCGTGCCCGTGACGCCGCTTGGCAAATTCGTGTCCGTGTTCGCCATCATCAGCGGCTTTGCGATGATCGCGCTGCCGGTCGCGATCATCTCCTCGGCATTTGCCGAGGAGGTGAGGCGCCGCGACTTCGTCGTCACCTGGGGCATGCTGGCGCGGGTGCCGCTGTTCTCGAACCTCTCGGCATTGGAGATCGCCGACATCATGCGGCTGCTGCGGGCACGCACCATCGAGCAGGGTGAGATCCTGGTTCGCCGTGGCGATGCTGCCTCGTCGATGTATTTCATTACGGCCGGCGAGGTCGAGATTTCACTCCCGAGCCAGCGTGTGCGGCTTGCCGACGGCACTTTCTTCGGCGAGATCGCACTGCTGCACAAAACCAAACGCAGCGGCACGGTGACCGCCACGCGCAAGACCCGCCTTCTGGTGCTCGACGCCCAACATTTTCATGCCCTGATCGAACGCATGCCGACGCTCGCCGCGCATGTGCACAACACGGCTAAGGCGCGGCTCGAAGAGACGGGCGACCTCGCGGCGACCGAGCTCGCGCAGGCGGAGCGCGAGGGCACCGACCGCTGAGCGATCAGCCCTTGCGCAGGAAGACGTAATCGGCCGAGTAGGGCGCGCTCTTGAACTCGCCGGCCTTTTCGCAAGGGCCCTCGAGCTTGCCGCCATGGGTGTTGATGCGCTGGACGGTGGTGACGGGCGCCAGAACGCCGCTGCCCCGGCGCGAGGCGACCTCGAGCTTCAGCCAGGGGATGTCACCTGCGGTTGCGCCCGGCGCGTTACCGATGGCCTTGCCGACCACGGCGCTGCCGTCGGCGTGCTCCCAATTGGGGCCTGCATAGTGGCGGCCGATCGTCTTGCCTTCGGAAAGCAGCGTCGCGATCGGCTCGCGGAAGGCCCAGCCGAGCTTGCCGTCGGTCCCTGCCTTGCACTCATAGACCTGCGCGCCCTCGGCGTGGACGCTTAGCACGATGCTCTCGCCGGGCGCGGCGATCGCCTCGGGCAGCGCCTGCTCCGCGGCTGCGGCCGATCCGATCAGGGCCGAGAGCAGCAAAGTGGGGACGGCGAGCTTGATGGACATGGTCGATCTCCGCGCAATGGGCGTCAAAATGGAAGGGCCGCGCTGAGGCGCGGCCCGTGATGATGTCTAACCGTACTCCGGCGAAAATGCGAGACGCCGGCTTACGCCGCCAGCGCCTTCGCGAGGTTCTCGGCGACCTTGTCGAGGAAGCCGGTGGTAGACAGCCAGCGCTGGTCGGCGCCGACGAGGAGCGCGAGATCCTTGGTCATGTAGCCGTCTTCGACGGTGTCGACGCAGACCTTCTCAAGGGTGGTCGCAAACTTCGCCAGCTCCGGATTGTTGTCGAGCTTGGCGCGGTGGGCGAGGCCACGGGTCCAGGCGAAGATCGACGCGATCGAGTTGGTCGAGGTCTCCTTGCCCTTCTGGTGCTCGCGGTAGTGGCGGGTCACCGTGCCGTGCGCGGCTTCAGCTTCCACCGTCTTGCCGTCGGGCGTGAGCAGGACCGAGGTCATCAGGCCGAGCGAGCCGTAGCCCTGCGCGACCGTGTCGGACTGCACGTCGCCGTCGTAGTTCTTACAGGCCCAGACATAGCCGCCGGACCACTTCAGCGCCGAGGCCACCATGTCGTCGATCAGGCGATGCTCGTAGGTCAGGCCCTTGGCGTCGAATTCCTTCTTGAACTCGCGGTCGAAGACGTCCTGGAAGATGTCCTTGAAGCGGCCGTCATAGACCTTCAGAATCGTGTTCTTGGTCGAGAGATAGACCGGGTAGTTGCGCATCAGGCCGAAGTTGAAGGACGCGCGGGCGAAGTCGATGATGGAGTCGTCGAGATTGTACATCTCCATGGCGACGCCGGCGCCGGGCGCCTTGAAGACTTCCTTCTCGATCACGGTGCCGTCCTCGCCGACGAACTTCAGCGACAGCGTGCCCTTGCCGGGAAACTTGATGTCGGTGGCGCGGTACTGGTCGCCATAGGCGTGGCGGCCGATGATGATCGGCTTGGTCCAGCCGGGAACGAGGCGCGGCACGTTCTTGCAGATGATCGGCTCGCGGAAGATCACGCCGCCGAGGATGTTGCGGATGGTGCCGTTCGGCGACTTCCACATCTGCTTCAGGTTGAACTCCTTCACCCGGGCTTCGTCCGGGGTGATGGTGGCGCACTTCACGCCGACGCCGACCTTCTTGATCGCCTCGGCGGCGTCGATCGTCACCTGATCGTTGGTCTGATCGCGGTACTCCATCCCCAGGTCGAAATAGAGCAGCTGGACATCGAGGAACGGGTTGATCAGCTTGTCCTTGATGTACTGCCAGATGATCCGGGTCATCTCGTCGCCATCGAGTTCGACGACGGGGTTGGTCACCTTGATTTTTGCCATTGGGAAAAGGGCCCTCTTCGAGATCAGCAGCTGTTGGAACAGGTTTGATGAAGCGGGCCTATAGCATCCGCGGGCACCGACCGGAAGGGAGCTGGAGCGGTTAGGTCCTATCCCTCAACGCGGGCCAGTATCGCCGCTCCAGGCGGCGGCGTGCCTTGCCTTCAGGCATGGCCCGAATGATCGAACCGCCTGCACCGGGATGCTGTTCCTCCACAGCCTCTGCGACGTGGCGCCAGAGCCGCGCGGCGCGCCAGCAGCGGTCCGGGTGGCACAGGGCCCGAATGCGGTCCCAGATCGGCCGGGCGAAGGCCGGATCGACCGCATGGCAGGCGGTCCAGAGCACTTCGAGAGCATAGGCCCGGGAAGTGTGCGGTTGGACAGTTGGGGCGAGGTCGAGGCAACGCGCGCGCTCCCGCTCGGCAAAGGCCCGAGTGTCTCGTCGCACGGCGACGGCGATCGGCCATGCCATCACCGCGGCGGTGCCATAGGCATCGTGGCAGCGGGCGGATTCTTTCGCCGCTTCCTCAAGCACCGAAAGCAGCGTCCGCTCGTCCGGCGCGGCTTCTGCGACATAAGCGAGGGCCTGCACGCGGTACCATGCGTCGGGACATCCGCGAGCAGCTTCCAAAGCCTGACGGATATTGCTGCGAGCTAGCTCTCCGGCTCGCATCCGGCCCATCACGGAGGCATGCGAGGGCGCTGGGGCATGAGAATATCGTGGCGGGAAGGACATGATCGTGCTTTGTCGCGGCAACACGAGAGCCAGTTCGATTTCGGTGGTGCCGGAAAATTCGCTGCTAACCTCATATTTTGCTTGAGAAATCCGGCCCGCGGGGGCAATCGGGGACTTGAATCTGTTTCTCAAGAAGCGCCACGCAACGCCCTGATCTGGAATCGGAAGGACGATGTCGGGTACCGACAAGACCAAGACGGGCTTCGACCTCGAAGGCCCCGCGATCATTCTGGTCGAGCCCCAGCTCGGCGAGAACATCGGCATGGCGGCCCGTGCGATGGGCAACTTCGCCCTGAGCCGCTTGCGCATCGTCAACCCGCGCGATGGCTGGCCCAACATTGCCGCCCAGCGCGCGGCGGCCGGTGCCGACCATATCCTGGAGCGGGTCGAACTGTTCGACACCGTCGAGCAGGCCGTCTCCGATCTCGACCTGTTGTTTGCCACCAGCGCCCGGGCCCATGACCAGGCCAAGCCGGTGGTCGGCCCGGAAGCGGCGACGACCGAGATCGCCGGCCACATTTCCACCGGCGGAAGGGCCGGCATCCTCTTTGGCCGCGAGCGCTGGGGGCTGACCAATGAGGAGGTCGCGCTCGCCAACCGGGTCATCACCTTCCCGGTCAACCCCGGCTTCGCCTCGCTGAACCTCGCGCAGGCGGTGCTGCTGGTTGGCTACGAATGGTTCAAGCGGGCGACGGAGGGCGCGCTGCCGCACGGCATGCCGGAGCGTTCCGAGCGCGCCTCGCAGCACCAGATCCTGGCCTTCTTCGAGAATCTCGTGCGCGAGCTCGACCGGGTTGAATTCCTCCGCCCGGCCGAGAAGCGCGACACCATGCTGGTGAACCTGCGCAACATTTTCACCCGGATGGAGCCGACCAAGCAGGACATGCACACCCTGCACGGGGTGGTGATGGCGATCGCGGAAGGGCGGAAGGGGCCAGCCAAGGGCGGCGTGCTCGATGGCGAGCAGGCGACGCGGCTGCGCGCGCTGCTGGCCGAACATGGCCAGGGCGGGGCGCCCGACAGCGGCAGCACCGTGCGCGGGCTCGCGCGCCTCCTCCGCCGCAACCCGACCGATGCCGAGCGCCTGCTCTGGCAGGCCCTGACCCGCGACCGCCGCTTCGCCGGCCAGTTCAAGCGCCAGACCCCGGTCGGCCGGCACATCCCGGACTTCGTCTCCTTTCCGCACCGGCTTGCGATCGAGCTGGTTAATCCAGGCGAGGGCGAGACGATCGTAGCCGACCGCGCCGCGCGGCGGGCCTGGCTGGAGGCGCGGGATTATCGGGTGGTCGAGATCAAGGCGGCGGACGTGGAGCGGGATCTGGAGGTCGAGTTGGCGCGGTTGGCGGCGATGCTGCGCTGACAAATCGGAAAATCCGTAGGGTGGGCAAAGCCTCGGCCGTCGCTCGAAGAGCGAGGGCAGAGGCGTGCCCACCACTTCTATCACCGGGGCGAAGCAGACGAGGTGGGCACGCTCCCGCCTTCGTTCTTCGAACGAAGGCGTACACTTTGCCCACCCTACAGCGTCGGTGCCCAATCCATTGCCCCTTATGCCGATATCGGCATAAGGCGCATAATGCCGTAACCCGAATTATGCCGATGACCAACGTTGGCGGCTGTCAGAGCGGGTTCTGGCCGTTCGTCAGCTCGGCATAATCGGATTTATTACGCACAGCGAGTTCGGTCGCCTCTAACCCGGCAGAAATGGGGTGGGAAGCTGACGGTCGTGTTTTTGAGTTTTGTTGGCAAGAGCAGCCATTACGCTCAATTGCTTTGCACTGTTCCAACCGGGAGCTTCCCGGCTTGATGAGCCAAACGTGGGCTACTAAATGTGCCGTCATCTTCGAGGGAGTTTGCCACATGATCGATATCGACAAGGTGAGGGCGGATACCCCCGCTTGCGAGCAAGTGCTGCATTTTAACAATGCGGGGGCTTCATTAATGCCTCGTCAGGTCTACGAGGCGGTCAAGGGCGTGTTGGATCTAGAAAACGGCGTGGGCGGCTACGAAGCCGAGCGGCGCCTAGCAGACGATTTGCAGGCATTTTACAGCGAATTCGCGGCCCTTTTGAATGCCAGGCCGGATGAAATCGCCTTTGTCGAAAACGCCACTCGTGCGTGGGATATGGCGTTCTATGCTCTCCCCCTCCAATCGGGCGACCGGGTCATTACACACGGTTCAGAATATGCGTCGAACTTCCTGGCATTTCTGCATCAGGCCAAAAGACGTGGGATCGAGATTGACATAGCGCCTTCCGACGAGAGCGGACAACTCGATGTCGCTGCGCTCGAAACTCTGATCAGGCCCGCCACAAAGCTTATCGCCATCACGCATGTCCCAACACAGGGTGGGCTGGTGAACCCGGCAGCCGCAGTTGGCCAAGTCGCCAAGAAGCACAACATCCTGTACCTGCTTGATGCATGCCAGTCAGTCGGCCAGCTTGAGGTGGATGTGAAGGCCATTGGTTGCGACATCCTTTCCGGCACCGGCCGCAAATTTCTGCGGGGGCTGCGCGGCACCGGCTTTCTCTATGTCAGCAACGCCATTGTCGAAAAACTCGACCCGCCATTTATCGACCTTCTGTCGGCCAACTGGACGACCAATGATCAGTACGAGCTGGCGGCGGGCGCAAAGCGTTTCGAGAACTGGGAAAGCTATGTCGGCGGCCGCGTCGGTCTCATGACTGCTGTCCGATATGCGCGGAGCATCGGCATCGCGGTGATCGAACAGCGCGTGTCGTCCTTGGCCGCCGCGCTTCGGGATGCTCTTTGCGGTGAGACGGGTGTTTCCGTTCATGACCTCGGGCGGACGAAGTGCGGCATCGTCACCTTCCAGAAGCAAGGTCTCGAACCGCAGAACATTGCCGAGCACCTGAGAGCCCAGCAGATCAACGTCTCGGTGTCCGGCGTGCCCTATGCCCGGCTTGATCTTGGCGGGCGGGGGCTCTCCTCGCTGGTTCGCGCCTCCGTGCACTACTTCAACACGGAAAAGGAGATCGAACGTTTCGTGGAAATAGTGTCCAGCCTTATTCCCACTTGATGGAGGGTGATGGCTGCTTTTGGCAACTCAGCTTTCCACTGTGAACTTCTGAGATGGGGTCGTTTCTTGCCGATGGGCTTTGGAGGGAGAGCAAAAAGTCGGAAAACAGATACGGATTTAACGTGAAGTTGTCGCTCCAAAACCATGGAGCACAAGAATGCACATATCCGATCAAGCCACCTGCTTCGACCCGTACTTGGCATCATTCGAGGAAAGTCTTTCCTCCAATAACTATAAGCCCGATACTCTCGCGAATTACCGCTGCCTGCTGCGTCGCTTTAGACGCCTGCTCGACGCTGAGGGTATTGCGCCATCCTCACTGACACCAAACCTTGCTGCTGAGTTGGCGCAGCGCGTACCAACCGCCCCAAAATGCACCATCAAGGTTTACAATCTTGTTCGGCGCTTCGTCGCGCACCTGGTCGAAATTGGCGTGGCCGCTATCCCGCCGCTGACACCTGCTCAGGCGGAGCGGGCCAAATTACTGAGCAGCTTCGAGACCTATCTCGTCAAGCAGCGGGGCCTCAGCCCGCGGACAATCTACCACACGCTGCGCTTTGCGAACCGGTTCCTTGACTATTGCTTCGGCGAGATGATGATCGATTTGGCTAGCTTGCGTCCAGCCGATGCAATTGGCTTCATCGAACACGTGCTCGCAGGCGCACGTCGCGACAAAACAATTACGACCCATGTCCGCACCTTCCTCCAATATCTTGATGCCGATCTCGTCGCCGACTTCCTCGTTCACACCGAGACTGCACGCGGCAACAGCGCGCGTAGCCGCAACACCCGGTTGGCCGCGATCCGATCGTTCTTCCGGTACCTCGCCATGAGCGATCCGACCTGGTTGCTGCATTGCCAGCGCATCCTCGCCATGCCGAATAAGCGCTATGTGCGGCGTGCGGTGACGTTCCTCGACGGAGAAGAGATCGCGGCCCTGCTGGCGGCGCCGGACCGCACGACGTGGACCGGACGTCGTGACCATGCGCTGCTTCTGCTTGCTGTGCAGACGGGTCTGCGGGCTTCCGAACTAGTCGGCCTCAGATGCGGCGATGTGGTGCTCGGAACCGGCGCCCATATCCGTTGCATGGGCAAGGGGCGGAAAGAACGTGCCACTCCGCTTCGCCGCGAGACGGCCAAGCTCCTGGCGAGTTGGATCGGCGACAACAAGGAGAGCAAACCGCTCTTCCCCTCGCTCCGTGGCGAAATTTTGAGCCGCGACGCTCTCGAGCATCTTGTCCGCAAGCACAGCCTGACTGCATCGAGGATGTGCCCAAGTATCGGAACCAAGCGGGTCACGCCCCATACTCTTCGTCACAGCACTGCGATGGACCTGCTCCATCACGGTGTCGACCCAGCGGTGATCGCACTCTGGCTCGGTCACGAAAACGTCGAGACCACCCAGGTCTACATCCATGCCGACATGAGGCTGAAGGAGAAGGCGCTCGCCCGCGTTGCCGCCCCGGACACCCCCTCAAGCCGGTTCAGACCGGACGACCAGCTCCTCTCGTTCCTTGAGGCGCTCTGATTATGCCGAACTGCCGCATGGCCGAAGCTAGGAGAACCAACCTCTAACGGACGTCATGCGGCATAATCAGGGTTACGGCATTATGGCACGCTTCGTGCAACCCAGCGCGATACGAAATGACGTTGCGTCTCTCCGCTTCCCGGAAGGGAGCAGAATGACGCGACGCAATCATTAGCCAAGGGAGACCCCGACATGAAGCGTTCCGACCTCACCGAAAAGCTGCTCGACATCAAGCGCGAGAAGGGCTGGAGCTGGAAATACATCTGCGAGACGATCGGCGGCTATTCGGAGGTGCTGATCGTCGGCGCGATCATGGGCCAGATGAAATTGACCAAGCCGCAGGCCGCCAATGCCGGTGAGCTGTTCGGTCTGTCGAAATCCGAGACCGCCATGCTCAACGAGGTGCCGATGCGCGGCACCGGCACGCCGATGCCGCCGACTGATCCCCTGATTTACCGCTTCTACGAGATGGTGATGGTCAACGGTCCGGCCTGGAAGACCCTGATCGAGGAGGAGTTCGGCGACGGCATCATGTCGGCGATCGACTTCGACATGGCGATAGAGCGCGTCGCCAACCCCAAGGGTGACCGCGTCAAGATCACCATGAGCGGAAAATTCCTGCCGTACAAATATTACGGCGCGAGCGGCAACGTGCCGGACTACGGTTTCAAGGAGGAGTGACCGCGGCGAAGGCGTCGCGGAGCTCCTTGATCGGCGCCATCTCGCGAACGTAGGTGAAGGATCCGTTCTCCTTCATCTCGCGCGCGCTGCGCAGGAAGGCTGCGAGCGCAAATCGCGACATGGCGCCGCCGACGCTGATGCGCTTGACGCCGGCCTCCGACATTTGCGCGAGCGTCAGCGTCGGATCGGCAAAGCCCATCACCAGGTTGAAGGGCTTTGTCACCGACGAGACGACCGTCTTGATCGTCGCGAGGTCGTAAACACCGGGTGCATAGAGCACGTCGGCGCCTGCGGCCTCGAACGCCCTAAGGCGCTTGATGGTGTCGTCGAGATCATTGCGCCCGTGCAGCAGGTTTTCGGCACGCGCGGTCAGTGTGAACGGGATCGACAGCGAGCGGGCCGTCTCCACCGCGGCCTGGACACGCTCGAGCGCGAGAGAGAAATCATAGATCGGCCGCGCCCGATCGCCCGTGAAATCCTCGATTGAGCCGCCGACCGCGCCGGCCTCGGCCGCGCGCCGGATCGCCTCGGCCGCACGTTTCGGCTCATGCGCGCCGCAGTTCTCGAGATCGACGCTGACCGGCAGGTCGGTCGCCGCGGCAATTGCGCGGCAATTGTCGAGGATGCCATCCAGGCTGACGGTCGAGCTGCCGAGCATGTTGGCAAGCCCGAGGCTGGTGGTTGCGAGCGCCTCGAATCCCATGGCTGCGAGCAGTTTTGCGGTACCGGCATCCCAAGGGTTTGGAATGATGAAGGCGCCGGGCCGCTCGTGCAGGGCTCGAAATGTCTTTGCCTTCTCCAATTGGCTCGTCATGGCTCGCTTCCCGTG
This sequence comes from Bradyrhizobium sp. UFLA05-153, assembly GCF_054185185.1. Classification (NCBI taxonomy): domain Bacteria; kingdom Pseudomonadati; phylum Pseudomonadota; class Alphaproteobacteria; order Hyphomicrobiales; family Nitrobacteraceae; genus Bradyrhizobium; species Bradyrhizobium sp. UFLA05-153. The sequence goes on along the minus strand of NZ_JBBIAM010000161.1, from coordinate 2,949 downwards.
TCGTGGTGTCTGTTCGGACACCAGCGATAGGAGTATTTCCGCCATTCGCCAAATTTGTTATTTCTCTTAACATCATCAGCTTTTTGCATGAGGTATCCGTGATGGACAGCGATGCCCTCGATACGTTCCTGACCGTTCACCGCAGGGGAGGGATCTCGAATGCGGCCAAGGTGCTGCATCGCTCGCAGCCGGCGATTTCGCGCCGCATTGCTCTGCTGGAGCAGGAGCTCGGCGTGCCCCTGTTCGAGCGGATCGCGGGTCGGACGCTGCTGAGCGATGCCGGGCGCGTGCTGGTCCCCTATGCCGAGCGCGCCGTCGCGGCCGCGCAGGATGCGGAACAGGCGATACGCGCGCTCACGAAACAGAGTTCAGGACCCGTCTCGCTCGCCGTGACCGGCACGCTCGCCGACAGCCGCCTCTCGAAGATCATGAAGGGATTTGCGAGAGCGCAGCCGGACGTCGCGCTCACGCTTCGCACCGCCACCAGCACTGAGGTCAGCGATCTCATCCGCCGCGGCGAGGCGACGATCGGGCTGCGCTACAATGTCGATCGGTCGGCGGACCTTGCTTGCGAGCCGATCCTGACCGAGCGGCTGCAAGTCGTGTGCGCGCCCGATCATCCGCTCGCCGGCGAGCGGGTCAGACGTCTCGCCGAGCTTCGCGAGCAACGCTGGATCGCGTTTCCCGAGATACCCGGGCGCCGCGAGATTGCGGCCTCCCACGTCTTTGCGTTGTTTCTCACGCAAGGATTGGGCGAGGTGGAATGGACGCCAGTCGACAGCCTCACGGCACAGAAGCGCCTCGTCGAATCGGGCTTCGGTCTTGCGCTGCTCGCGCAAAGCCATGTGGCCGAGGAGATGGTCTCGGGCACCATGTCGACGATTGCCGTCGGCGATCTCTCGGCAAGCCACGATGTGGTTGTCGTTACCCGGCGCGGCGGATTTTTGAGCATGGCCGCGCGGCAATTGCTGGAGGCGATCCGGCGTGACTACAGCGCTGTCGGTGCCGTGGTGGCCGGGCGTCCGCGGAAACGTCGCACGGCGCGCAAAACGCGTGCGCGCCGGCGCGCTGCATAGACGGCGTTCGCTTATTTCCCGGCCTTGACCTCGGTTGCCGCCGCGGCCAGCAGCTCGGTCATTTTGGCGCGAATCGCTTGCTCGGTGGTCGCGACGCCCTTGGAGGTCAAGTCGCCCAAAACCTTGCGTAGGACGTCACCGTCGCCGGCTTCCTCGAAATCGGCTGCGACCACCTCCTTGGCATAAGCCGTGGCGGCATCGCCCGTGATGCCGAGCTTCTCGGCGGCCCACAGGCCGAGCATCCGGTTGCGGCGGGCCTCGGCCTTGAATTTCTGCTCCTCGTCGAGGGCGAATTTCTTCTCGAATCCTTCCTCGCGCTTGTCGAAAGTGGTCATGCTTTTCCGTTCCAATTCCCTGGCTGAATCCGGCCGTGACGCCGCGTTGCGGTGACCCCGGCCGATGCCTACATAAGGGGCACGAATCGGCAGACCAATGAGCCGTTAAGCCGCAGGCAAGACGGTATAAGTTGGTGCCGGAAGAGCCGGATCGATTGTGCTGGGACAGCCAATCGGATAGGTTGCCTAAAGGTTTGGTTCCTGTTCTGTTTCTATGGGTTCCGGGCCGTTCACGGCAGCTCCGCTGTGGGTCCTAATACTTGTCAACCGGAGCACACCAAATTCATGGATTTTAACAAAACACGGTACATCCCCATGAGCCGTCGGCGTCGCATTTATGAAGGCAAGGCAAAGGTTCTTTACGAAGGTCCCGAGCCCGGCACCCTGATCCAGCACTTCAAGGACGACGCCACCGCGTTCAATGCGAAGAAGCACCAGGTGATCGAGGGCAAGGGTGTCCTCAACAACCGGATCTCGGAGTACCTGTTTCAGCACCTCAACGACATCGGGGTGCCGACCCATTTCATTCGCCGCCTCAACATGCGCGAGCAGTTGATCCGTGAGGTCGAGATCGTGCCGCTCGAGGTGGTGGTGCGGAACGTCGCCGCTGGCTCGCTGTCGCAGCGGCTCGGCATCGAGGAGGGCACGCAGCTGCCGCGCTCGATCATCGAATTCTACTACAAGAACGACCAGCTCAACGACCCGATGGTGTCGGAAGAGCACATCACCGCCTTCGGCTGGGCGACGCCGCAGGAGATCGACGACATCATGGCGCTCGCCATCCGCGTCAACGACTTCCTGACCGGCCTCTTCCTCGGCATCGGCATCCGCCTCGTCGACTTCAAGATGGAATGCGGCCGCCTGTTCGAGAACGAGATGATGCGCATCATCGTCGCTGACGAGATTTCGCCGGACTCCTGCCGGCTCTGGGACATCAAGTCGAACGAGAAGCTCGACAAGGACCGCTTCCGCAGGGACCTCGGCGGCCTGCTCGAGGCCTATACCGAAGTTGCAAAGCGCCTCGGCATCCTCATGGAGAACGAGCGTCCGGCGGGCTCGGGCCCGGTGCTGGTGAAGAGCTGAGAGGGATTATCGACGTGAAGGCACGTGTCACCGTTACCCTGAAGACGGGCATTCTGGATCCGCAGGGCAAGGCCATCGAAGGCGCGCTGAAATCGCTCGGCGTCGACGGCGTTGCCAGCGTCCGTCAGGGCAAGGTGTTCGACATCGAGCTCGCCGGCGCGGACAAGGCCAAGGCCGAAGCCACGCTGAAGGAAGCTGCCGACAAGCTTCTGGCGAACACCGTGATCGAGAATTATCGCGTCGAGATTGTGTGAGTCTGCCCTGTAGACCCTCATGGTGAGGAGGCGCGCACGCGCCGTCTAGCGGACGATGCTCCGCATCGCCGCGAGAACCATGCAGGCCCGGCTCTCACGCCTCGGCCTTCATCCTTCGAGACGCGCGCGAAGGGCGCGCGAGGGGTCGCACTTTGTGGGCTGAGAGCTTTCGCCTAGAGCCACCCGGCGCGGCGGAAGCGC
>NZ_JBBIAM010000160.1:0-18290 GCF_054185185.1 Bradyrhizobium sp. UFLA05-153 | reverse complement strand
CGCGCGTGCTCTCACTGCTGGTCACCGCCGCCAACGTCGCGCTGCTCGCGGCGTTCCTGCGCCGGCTCGGCTGCACCGCGTGGCCGATCGCAGTTGCCGTCATCCTCTACGCGCTGACCGAGGACGGCATCTTTTATTTCAACAGCGCCTCGCCCTACACCTACGCCGTCTTCCTGCAGCTCACCTCGCTGCATCTGATGCTCGCAATGGAGAGGCGTGCGAGCTATCCGCTTGCCATCGGACTCGCTGTCGTCCTGACGATGACCTATCTGCTGCGGATCAATCTGGTGTCGTTCATCGCGCTCAGCCTTGCGATCGTGTGGGTGCGCGCGGGGCGTGATCGCTGGCGCGTTTACGTCGTGACGGCGGCAATCTTCCTCGTCACCTGGGGGGCACTGGCCTGGTTATGGGGCAGTCGCTTCGTCTATGTGTCGCTCTGGGTTCCGCTGGTGACGGATTTCCTGGTCAATATCGGCCTGCTGCCGCGGCTATTCCCGAATGCCTTCGGCTTCAGCCAACAGGTGACGTTTCATCCGGAGCACGGCCCCACGCTGCGCGCGCTGCTCGAATACGCCTTCGGCTGGGAGATGTGGCGGGACTGGATGCTGGGGCACCACATGCTGCCGATGGCGGGGGTGGTCCTCGCTGCGCTGGTTGCGCTGCTGCCGCGGATCGCCAATCGCGGCTGGCTGCTGCTGTTCGTCGCCGCCTATTGCGGCATGCTGGTGTTCCATCATCTCGGCGCGCAGTCCTACTGCCCGATCTGCATTCAGGGATATGCCAACTATTTCGACTATCTCGGCGCGCTGGCGGGCGGGCTCGCGCTGCAGGGCCTGTTGCAGCGCTTCTCCTTCGCACTCCCCGTGCGCGCGATTGCGGTGATCCTGATCGCTGCGGCCGTTGTCACCGCGGCGCTACAGTCCTGGAGCCTGACGGCCGTCAACCGGTTGCCATCGATCCGGCACGGCGCCGATCCACTGCCGCGGGAGGTGAATGAGGCCAGCGCCGCATTCGCGCAATCGCTGCCGTCGGGCGCCTCGGTCGGCGTCGTTGGCCTCGATTCGCGGATTTCGCTGGCGCTGGAGCAGGCCGGTATCAGGGTTCCACCGGTAAGCCTCAGCCTCCCTTCATTCTATCGGCAACTCAAGCCCGATCTCTCCTCCGAGCAGCAGGCGCTGACGATTCGGGAGATCGAGGATCTGTCGGCCTGGACCGATGCGACCGCGAAGCACTGGATCGCGAATGACTATGATTGGCTGGTGGTGCAGCGGGCTCCCGACAAGTTTCCTCCCTGGCTGATCTGGGCGCCCGATGCGCCGCTGGTAAAGGCCGGTCTTGCGGCCTGCTTTGAGTCGGTCGGAACGCGCAGCTTCGATGAGTTCACGCCGCCGCTTGCCGTCGAACTCTACAAGCGCCTTCGCCTCGGCAACGTCTGCCTCGGTGCGTGACTCGCTTTAGCGCCGTGTCGCTTGGCTGACGTCGCTGACGACCTGGCGATAGCGGGCTAGCGCAACATCTTCGCGATATTTCTCGGCGACACCGGCGGCACGAACACCCTTGTCCATTGTGGCCTGCCGATCGCGCGCAGCTTCGCGAATGGCACGCGCCAGCTCGGCGGGATTTTCCGACGGGATCACCCATCCGATAGCCTCTTCGCGGAGCACGAGCGCGCCTTCCGAATTCGCTTCCGAGGCGACGACCACTGGCCGGCCGACGGCGAGGATGTTGTAGAGCCGGCTCGGGATCGAGACGCCGGCGACATGCCGGCGATAGGGAATGACCCAGAGATCGGCGGCCGACAGGAATTCGACGAGCTCGTCTTCGAGCACCGGTTTCAGGATCGTGACGTTCTCGAGCCGGTCCTTGGCATGGAGCTCGTTGAGCACGTTCCAGCCGACGCCCCAGCCGGACAGGATGAAATGGATGTCGGTCTCGTCCCGCAGCAGGCGGGCCGCTTCGAACACTGTGACGGGATCGTGGGTGAAGCCGAGATTGCCCGACAGGCCGACAATGAACCGGGATGGATCGGGCGCGCGAAAGTGGTTCGCCGGATCAGTCTTGCGGTATCCGATTGGGATCAGCGCCCAGTTCGGAATGAAGTGAAGCTGATCGGCAACGACCCCGCGATATCGTTCGATGAGCGGCGGCACGTCGCGGCCGATCACGACGATCGCGTCCAGGCGCCGGAACAGAAGCGTGTTGGCAAAGCGGATGAGCCGGACGGCCAGCGAGTTGGAGCGGACCATGCCGGCCGCCTCGAGCGCTTCCGGGTAGAGGTCGTAGATCAGGAGGATAGTCTTTGCGCCCCGCAACCTGGCTGCGAGGAGCACGGTGTAAGGCAGGGTGAACGGCGTCGTGACGCAGAACACTATGTCGCCAGGCCTTGCCCGTTGCAGGACGGAGAAAAACATCTGCGCCGCAAGCAGGCAGATGGCCGCCGCGCGCAGGACGATCGCTGATTTTCGTGGATTCCAACTCTTGAGTTCGACGATTTCAGGCTTGCCGGGTTGACCGGCCGCACGCGAGCCCGGTGTCGCTGATATCACGACGACCTCGCGATCCCTTGCGAGGCTCTCGGCGATTTTGCCGACATAGACAGCCGTCGTGGTCGCGTCGGGCGGATAGAACTGGGCCGCGATGATCAGTCTTGTGAGAGTATCCATGTGCAAGCGCGATCCTCACCGGTCAGGCGTGGGGCTGTGAAAGCCCTTTGGCCTGGCTCTCTGCCAGGAAGGCCGCGTAGGCGCGGCGGATGCCGTCTTCCAGCGAGGTGCTCGCGCGCCAGCCGAGCTTGGCGAGACGGCCGATGTCGAGCAGCTTGCGCGGTGTGCCGTCCGGGCGCGAGGTGTCGAAGGAGATCTCGCCGCGATAGCCGACCGCGGCGGCGACCACGCGGGCGAATTCGGCGATGGTGATGTCCTCGCCGGTACCGACATTGACGAGTTCCGGACTGGAATAGGTCTTCATCAGGTGCACGCAGGCATCCGCCATGTCGTCGACATAGAGAAACTCGCGCCGCGGCGTGCCGGTGCCCCAGACCACGACGTTGTCGATCCCCGAGAGTTTTGCTTCATGAAAGCGGCGGATCAGCGCGGCGACGACGTGGCTGTATTCCGGATGGTAGTTGTCGCCGGGGCCGTAGAGATTGGTCGGCATCACACTGATGAAGTCGCTGCCGTACTGGCTGCGATAGGCTTCCGCCATCTTGATGCCGGCGATCTTGGCGATCGCATAAGGCTCGTTGGTCGGCTCGAGCGGCCCCGTCAGCATCGAATCTTCGCGCAGCGGCTGGGTCGCGAGTTTTGGATAGATGCAGGACGAGCCCAGGAACATCAGCTTCTGTGCGCCATTGAGATGCGCCGCATGGATGACGTTCGCCGCGATGGCGATGTTGTCGTAGATGAACTCGGCGCGCAGCGTGTTGTTGGCGACGATGCCGCCCACCTTGGCCGCGGCCAGAAAGATCACCTGCGGCCGCGTCTTCGCGAACCAGTCGAACACCGCGGCCTGGTTGCAGAGATCGACCTCGTTGCGGCTGGTCGTGATGAGCTTCGCATCTTCCTGCGCAAGCCGGCGCACGAGCGCGCTGCCGACCATGCCGCGATGGCCGGCGACATAGACGGTCTTGCCCTTCAGCTCAAACGGAGTGCTTGCCATGAGCGATTTCCCGCTTGGCCTCGGCCAGATCGCTTGCCATCATCTCCTTCACGAGCTGGGAGAATGTCCGCTTCGGCTTCCAGCCAAGCTGCTTGCGCGCCTTGCTGGCATCGCCGACGAGAAGGTTTACCTCGGTCGGACGGAAATAGGTCGGATCGATGCGCACCACCGTCTTGCCGCTCAGCACGCCGATCGCGTCGGCGTTCGCCGTGTATTCCGGGCTCTCGAAACTGACGCCCACGTGGCTCTGGGCGGCGAGACTGTAGATCTCGGTCGGCCTGATCTGCTGCACGAGGCGGATCAGATTGGTCGAGTCGGTCATGTCGCCGTAGTGCATCAGGAACGGCGCATTGCCGACATGTGGATCCTGATAGAGATGATCGACGCGCGCCGTGTTGAACGAGGACGAACGCCGCTTGATTCCGTGCACGACATAGCCGAGCCACAGCAGATATTCGGTGAGATAGGCGCCGTACTGGCCGGTCACGCCGGTGATCAGAGCGATGCGCTGTTTCGAGTCTTGAGCATTCATAGCCGTTTCCAGGCAACCGGCTTCGGATTGACGGGGTTGCGTATCCTACTTTTCTCGCGGTGTCTTGTTTTCCAGTGCGGTACGATTGTCAAGAAAGGGGGGTGCGGCGGGTTTGACACCGGCCAGCAGGGTGCAGGAGGCGGGCATGCCCGACGAAATCCACCGGTTCCCGCCGCTCCGCCACGGAATGCAAGAGCGACGCGCCTCAGACCAGCTTCAGCGCCGCGCGCACGAAAGTCGCGAGGCTGCCTTCCCGAAATAAGAGGCCGCGGATGCCCGCGGCTTGGGCCGCCTCCAGGTCTCGCGGCTGGTCGCCGATCAGGATGCTCTTATCGGCGGCGACGGGAAAACGTTTCATCAGGTCGGTGATCATACCAGGTGCGGGCTTGCGTCGGTCGCTGTCGCGACGATAGCGCTCGACGACGGCTTCGGGATGGTCGGGACAGTACTCAAACGCATCGATATGCGCGCCGATCGCGGCCAGTTCGTCCGCCATCCAGCGATGGAGGATGTGCACGTCGCTCTCCTCGTAGAATCCGCGAGCAACGCCGGACTGGTTGGTGACGACGAAGGCGAAATAGCCCGCCTCGTTTACGAGCCTGACGGCCTCGCGTGCGCCGTCCATCCATTTGAACTTGCTGGCCTCAAAGAGGTAGCCCTCGTCGTAATTGAGGACGCCGTCGCGGTCGAAGAAGACGGCCGGGCGCGACGATGTCGTTATCATGGGCTTCACAATGCTGTTTGCAGCCATGTTCAATGTCCTGCCGGCGGTTTGTCAAGGAGTCGCTGCGCACGGGCTCGCCGTGATTCCTCGTCACGCGCCATTCGTTGTGAGAATTGCATGTCGACTGGCCGGTCGATGCCGAATGCGGATCGTTTCACACCGGATTTTCATGGCTATTCCTCGCGCTCGATAGCCTGTCCGATCCTGCAAACGAGAACGGCTCCGGCGAGCGAGGCTGGAGACACACCAGAGCCGTCCCTCCCTATGCGCACCGCGCGCGCAAATCCATCGTACCGTCAAAGAGCGGCAAAGCGATGCGCGCACTCGGAGTAGCCCAGAAGCTCCGTCGGTACTTGGCGCCGAGACTCGCTGGCGGCCCTATCTCACGAGCCTGTACCTCCTCGCCGGCTTCCGTCGCGGTCCCGTGCCGGACTGGGCCGGCCTCGGTTCACGGCTCGCATAATGCCGATGCGAGCGAGCATCGTCGGACCGCCGCGCTCGCAGATCAGCTAACGGACAACGGCTCTGTAGACGCGGCCGTTCGTGTTCGGATCGGTGTTGTCGCTGGATGAGAAGATGATGCCGTGGCCCTTCAAGTGGGAAAATCTGCCAGCGCCGAACTGTTTGATGTCGGCAAACGTAGAATGTGCCGGGCCGAGAGGTCTTCCGTCCTCGTAAACTATGATAGGCGATCGCGAGTCACCTTCAACGGTCGGATCGTCTCCTAGGCCATCCAAAGCATCAGTTCGGAACGATAATGCTTGGTAAGCATTCTCGTGCTTTTCAAATGGCCTGAGTATTTGGATGACGGTCTTGCCCTTTGGACTCGGGTCGGTGAACGAGTGATTGAAATACAGGGCTATCGGCAAGTAGACCGCAAATAACACGATAACCGTCAAGATCACGATCTTCCCGGTGATGAATTGCGGTTCATCATCCTCATGTGTGTTCGCCCTGAAGTTCATCGCCATTTCCTCAAGGATGGAGCGGACCCTTTCGTACCGTTACACGGGGAGTAGTGGCTGCGGCTATGCGGGTTGTGCCAAAGGCGGCGACCTATTCGTATGCCGTCGGAACACGGCGGCGTGAGTTGGCCTGCTGGTCCACGCTGGCGGGCTTCACCTTGCAAAACTTTAACTTGTCCGGCCGGTGGACACGCCCGACGATTGAGGGGGCAACGGAGGAGAGGCGATGGCAGCATTGCAAGATCCAGAAATGGAGCAACTCTCTCAACTTCTGGCGAGGGGTCACCTAGGCAACGCGCACGAGATAGCGCGCCTGCTGAAGGCCGAGCTGGGCAACCGCAGCCGCGAGCCTCAATCCCAAGAAACTCACGGCGGATTGCTTCGCAAGCTGGTCGGTTCGTACCGGAGCTAGGCGCGATTTGGAGGACAAAGGCCCGCCGGCCACAGGTCATCTACCGAGCTGGGCCCGCTTCGAACAGAAACCTCTTCTTCGGCTGAAGAGGTTTTCGGACGGCCGCCCTGTTTCATGCCGTCACTGCGCGTCTGTGGCAGCGTGAGTGAAGCCGGATTCGCTATTGGGCGGCGCGTCGCCCTTCCTCAGTTAGCTCGTACCTCTGTCCATTATTCAGAATGAAGCCGGCTTTGATCACTTGTTCTGCCAAAGCCCGGCTGCACACAGGCAGGTTGCCGCCGGGATGATATAGCCGGCCGCCGCGCTCGTGCAGATAGCCGTAGAGCAAGGCTTGTCGCAGCAGCTTTTGAACCCCTCGCGAAACGGCGGTCATTCCTTCAGAAGCCTCACATAGGTCCCGCTCTCGTGCAGCTCGAGCCAGCCGCACTCGACCGCATGCTTGATCCCGGCGCCGAACTCCTCGCCGGTGGCTTTGAGCGCGTAGAGAAAAGGCGCGTTGATCTTCTCGATATGGATGCGGCCGTCCTGGACGGGCTCGATGCCGGCGGCGAGCTCGACGAGCTTGCGCGCTGCGGCTTCCGGGTTGGCGTAGGGACGTTCGGCGATGAGCTTCATCGTCGGCAAACAGAGCTCAGTTTTCTCCAGAGGCAACGCATTTGCCGCAAGTCTGGCGGAATTCGCAGCCCGATTTCGCATCACCTCTGGATCTTCCTCGCTCATTTCTCCGCCTTCATCTCGAAAAGCCAGCTATTGCTGCTTCACGCAAGCATCCACTGCGTAAGCGCATTGCTCGCCTTGCGTCAGGAGACCGCCAGTCGGACCGAGATAGTTGACGGCGCTGACCTGATTAGATGCCATAACGACATTGACCCTACAAAATCGGCCTGGGTTCACTGCAATAGCCCCATTTGATGAATTGTAAGTCCAGACTTCCGTGGCGCCCGCCGCTTCTTTGTTCACAGGTGCGCCCATACAGGCCAAGACTTGCTCTTGGACATGCCGACCATCTGTGCGCGTGCGTCTTGAGCGATTTCAGCTCGCTGAAAAGCACAACCGCTCAATGCGGCGCCCACCGCCACGATTTCCAATCTACGCATGGCCGTGGCCCCCTGACCCGGCGGGCATCCAAGCTCAACCACCGCGCGAGAGCAATAGGCCCTTCACCGAACTTGGCAAAAGTACGGGGGCCATCCACAGCACGCGGAGGCGCCGAAGCGCCCCGCCATTATCGACGGTGAACGCACGCCTGCACGTACTCCTTAAGGGCGGGATCCCCTTTGCCCCCACTGAGACCCATTCCTCGGGCCTCTTCTTTGCACCGTTCTATCTTTGCACCGACCTGCGGATGGTTTGCTTCGGCGCACTGACGGCGGAAAGGACCGGGGGGACATTGCATGCAGTTTTGCGCTTGAGCGCTAGTGCTGCCTAGAACCACTGAGATGGCAATCAGCTTTCGGATAATGTCTAAATGAATGGTCTGCGTCATTTCATTCATCCTCGCCCTCTGATCTCAATAATGTTGCACATGCTGCTGCAACCTCATGGCCCGCAAGGGGGATCGTGCGCTGCGCTAGCGACGTCGGTATTTGGGGCGTGGCTCGCCTATTTCGCGAAGGCTAGGTGTCTCGGCGCCGATGGCGGCGGCTATTAGTCGAAGCGCCTCATAGGCCTCCTGTGAGTCCTGACCGGAGATGCTTAACTGAGAGCCGGCGGGACGAGACTTGAATGCAGACTCCTCCTCATCGGCTAGATCATTCATTTCCTGAACGATCGCATCTAGCCGGTCAGCCATGCCCCGAATTTCGTTTCGGCGCTGCTTATCCATTTGTCCTGCCCAGATGTCGAGCCGTGCTCTGGTGTCTCGGCAATGGATTTTCTAACGCATTACTTCGGTCACGGAGAATGGACTATTTTGGCCTAATCAAACCGGCTGATGACCCTGAAAGGCGGGCTCGATCAGCGGAGCCAGGGACACACGGTCGCGCCCCGCAAGGGGTTGGATTTCTTAACGCTGGCATTCTCGCCGTTCTCTCATATGCAGGCGATCTCATAAACGACCGCTACGCTTCGTTCTACGAGGAGGAGCACCAGGCATTGCTTCAGTCACTCAGCAAAGCGGCGAATGCGGCCGCGGCGCTTGTGCAGGTGCGGTCATGACCGTCATCGAATTCCCGGGCCCCGACCTGCCCAGCCGGCCGGACGATATAGACAAGCTTCATGGGGAGGCATTCCGCGAACTGGAGACAAACCTTCGCGATTGCCTGAGGATGGTCAGCACCGCCGCGCAATTGATGTTCGACGCAAGCATCGAGGACGACCAGCTTCGGTTCACAGTATTCCATTCAGCCGAAATGTTGAAGCGGCTGGAGAAGGAATACGACGCCAGCTGGCGCGGCGAATTGCGGAGCGACCAATGAAGCGCCGGTGCCGATCGCACAGGAAGCGCAACCGCCAGCGGCTGGCAGCACACGCCCGCTGGCTGAGACGGTAACCGGATTTTAACCAAGCCCGGCATCAAATGACGTGTCACGGAATTCGCACGCCGTGATGCTTCGACCTCACAACCCGCCGCCGTCCCCAACGTCGGCGGGCTTTTCTGTGGGCGGAGCTTCGGCCCCCGCGCTCAAGCTGCGGGCGCAACCTCGAACCCGCCGGCGGAACTCGGCAGGCTATCATTCTGCCTTTGCTCGGGCACGGTCAGATGTTGATCTAGTTTTTGAAGCCGGTGCTCTGGAGCTGCATCCGGCTCCAGCGGCCGCCGGTATCGTGCGGCCCAACGCTGCTCGCACCTTCTTTGAAGGTCGACAGGGACCGTATCCATAACCCACCTCCGGGTACGATTTTCCTGCCCCGGTGGTGCGGATTTACTAACGAAACGCTGACGAAAGAAATTCGACTTAAGAATCAGCGTCGGGCGTGCGGCTTCGGTCCCACGCTCTCGACCCACGGTTCACGCTGGCGGGCCTCTGTCTTAGCCTTCCACCTGCTGGGCTTCTATGCATGGAATGGCGAAGTTTTTGCAGATTGAGGTGAACGCCTTTTTCGCTTCAATGTCCTCAAAGCAAAAATGCGTCCCCGCATCGCCATACTCAATCCACCAGTCGAGTTTGCTTCCTCGTGCAATGCGGGATGCCTCACCGCGCAGCTCATCCAATTGCCTTCCGTATGCCCGAACAATCACACAGTCTGACATTTGAACGCTCATCGGTTCACAAGCAGCCCCCGAAGCATGCTCGGCAAGCTGCTCGGTTAAACACCGCATTTTACGCAGCCCTACGGAAGCCGTTTTGAGATAGCGCAATTGCGCAGATCGCGGCCAGGACTAATCTGATTACAGTTCCCGCACCATCGCGGGGTGACTGCGGTTCTTCGCCTTGATCCAGTGCCTCTGCCGGCCGCCACAATAGGTGCTCTCCGGACGCTTTGACGCACCCTTTTGCCGTGTTTGCGCCGGGATCCCATGCCCACATCGCGCGTCCAATATGGATGCTCTCGCCATGAAGGATCAGATCCTCAGCTTGTTGCGCTGGTCCGTTGTCGGCGTGCTTGGCGTCGCCTGGGGGTACTGGGCGAATGTGCTGGCGTGCTGGCTAGAGCGCGGGTGCCAATGATTTTGGCTTGGTGGTGAGCAGCGCTTTTCATGGTGTCATGGACGCCGCCAAAGCGAGACCAAGCCTTCCAGGCCCATACGGCGAGCAGCGCGGAATAGGTCTGGTCCGATCTCGCCGCGCTCGAAAGGCGCAACTGTGATCCCGTCCGGCCGGCGCGCTAGCAGCCGCTCCAGATTGGTCTTGCGCAGGTGTAGCGGCAGGTCGCGCAAATCGTCGCCATCCATTGCGAGAATGTCGAGGGCGTAAAGCTGCACCTCGTGATCGTGCTTGCGCGAATGCAGCGCGTTAAAATCGGAGATGCCGTCGACGCCGAGGATCACGGCCTCGCCATCGATGACGAAATGCTTCTGCCGGTTCTTCAACGCGGCCTCGGCAATCCACGGATAGCGCTTGGTCCAGTCGCTGCCATTGCGGGACAATAGACGCACGCGCTCGTTCTCCCGGATAACCAGCATCCGGTAGCCGTCGTGCTTCACCGCGTGGATCCAGTCCGGTCCGTCTGGGACCCGTTTGCCGGCGGGCGCCAGGCAGAGCTCGTACGCAATACGCATGAGTCGGAATAGGCGCTTGTCGCGGATTTTACGAATCTGAAACCAGCAAGGGATCCAACGCTAGCGGCTTGGGGCGCGCTGTATTTCGTTGTGCTCTAGCCGCTCCACACCTTTCTGGATCTCGTGCTGTGAGAGCCAGAGCCCGAACAGGAACAGCGAACCCGCGAGTGCGCCTAAGCCGAAGACGAGCCTCATCATAGGGCCGGAAATGCGTGGTCTGCTTCCTAGTCACGTAAATCTAAAGTTCGCCACATAAAGTCTGCTGGGCTTTGTGGCAGAAGCGTTTGACGGAAGCCAAGATCTGGTCTGCGGACTTGGTCCATTTGAAGGGCTTTGGGTTTCTGTTGTGCAGGTCAATGAAGGTGCGGATGTCGGCCTCGAGCTGCCTGACGGAGGTGTGAACACCTCGCTGGATCTGCTTTCTGGTGAGTTCAGCGAACCAGCGCTCGACCTGATTGATCCATGACGCGGAAGTCGGCGTGAAGTGGACTTGATAATGCGGCCGTCGGGCGAGCCACGCCTTGATCTTGGGTGTCTTGTGGGCGGCGTAGTTATCCATGACGATATGGACATCGAGCCCTTCAGGAACTTGAGCATCGATCTCTTTTAGAAACTTCAAGAACTCAACCGCCCGGTGGCGTTTGTAGCATTTGCCGATGACGAACCCCGAGGCGACGTCGAGCGCCGCAAACAGCGAGGTCGTGCCATGCCGCACATAGCTGTGCGTGCGACGCTCCGGCACGCCAGGCATCATCGGCAAGACCGGCTGCTCGCGATCGAGCGCCTGAATCTGGCTTTTCTCATCGATGCTGAGGACAAGGGCTCGGTTCGGCGGGGACAGGTAAAGGCCGACGATATCGCGCACCTTCTCGACGAACAGCGGATCGCTCGACAGCTTGAATGTCTGGCTACGGTGCGGCTGCAACCCGAACGCCGCCCACATTCGGCGGATCGTGGTGTGGGAAAAGCCGGTTTCCGCAGCCATCGAGCGGATCGACCAGTGCGTCGCGTCGGCTGGCGTCGTCCGCAACGTTCGTTCGATCACCGCGGCAACCTGATCGTCGTTGATGGTGCGAGGGCGGCCAGGGCGGGCCTCGTCGAGCAGGCCATCGCAGCGATCCTTCAAAAATCGGCGGCGCCATTTGCCAACGGTGTGCTCATGGAGCCCGAGTTCGGTAGCCACGGACTTGCTTGGCAGGCCATCCGCACACCGCAGTATCGCGCGGCACCGCTCAGATAGCGACCGGGTAACACGATGACGACGAACTTGCCTCTCCAAGTACGTCCGCTCCTGCTGACTCAGCACCAACGGCGCGGTCGGCCGTCCTCTCACACCTGCATTCGCCACAAGCGCTCTCCTTCAGAGCCCCCAGCGATCTTTTATGCGACGAACTTGTATTCCAGATGACTAGTTCCTGGAGGCGTTTTGCAGCCTTTCCCGAAGCCGCTTTAGTGCATTTTTGCAATCGAAGTTGTTACGGCGTCGCAATTCCCGGATACGGAACAGCGAAGATCGAATCAGCTAAAACCGACCGATCCATAAGAAAATAGTTGCAAACAATGCGGTTCCTATGTCCGCGAGCGAACATTCATAGGTGCAGAGGTCCGCTAAGCTCCAGTTCCACGAGATTTCTGCTTCCGCGTGTTGGCGGCTGCGCTTGGGATGTACTCGATGGGGAGCCGGATCAAGCAAGCTGAGAGAGAGTTCCGACGGCTAGAGCAGATCTGTTTGGCCGAAGCTGAGCTTGCCACAATGGAACTGGAACGGATCGGCCTACTGAAGGTCGCCGAAGATTGCAGGCGTGCGGCCGAGGAAATCGATGTTCGGGCTCTCAAGGGTGGGGTTGTAAACTTTCTGGAGGGGTTGTGGAGACGCGGACACTGATCAGCCCGGTCGGATGGGCATTCGTTCTGACCGGCCTTTTTCTGTTTGTCGCGCTGTACTTGCCCTGGTAGTGCAGCACATCATGGTCGGCTCGGACCCGCCCCGCAGGATTGCGCCACGCCTGCCGCAGGCCTTGCAGATGAACTTCGGTTCTAGATCGGACAGCCTGACATCATCGGGCCATCGATCGACATAGGCCGGCTCCAGCTTGAGGTTGTGGCTGCATCGATAGTCCTCACAGAACACCAGGAGGTCGCGAACGCCGGTCGCACGCATCTCGCCCAAGGTGATCTTGACCGGGCGGTGACCAGGCGGCGGTGTGCGGTTCTCGCGGCGGACAGGCTTGGGCATCCCGTCATCAAAGCGCCGACGTAGACACCTCGCAAATTATCGATTCCCAGCGGCCCGGAGCGGCGGCGAGCTACTGCGCCTCGTGGGTGTGGAAAAGGCCGCGGAGCTTCGGTCCCGCGTGCCCGCCAGTCCACGCTGGCGGGCCTTGTTCCAGAATTTGCGCGGCTTATGATCTCAGGATCGATTCGGTGGATCTCCGTTAGGCGGGCATGAGCATCCAGGCGATGATGCGGGCGGTATTGTTGGCCCTTCTTGGTCTACTCGTCTCTGCTTGCTCCAGTTCCGACCATGCGGGGTCGACGGTTCGATCGGGCGCACCATGGGCCCGCGACCTCAATGAGCCGCCTCCAGATCAAGGGCGGGCCGATCGAGCAGCAGTCTCAGGAATAAAGGCGGATCTGGATGCCGCGCGCGAGCGAGCATTGCGGTAGGGCGCGCGGGCTTCGGTCCCGCCGGTTCACGCCTATCCTATCGGGAATGCTAGAAACAGCTTCACCATGAACCAGAGGATGGCGCCCAGATCAGGGCGAGTATCAGACCCATGAAGATCTGGGTGGTCCGAGTGGGACGTTCATTTGCGCGTCTGCCAACCATGATCGCACTCATGTGTGGCTCACAAGATGGATGCGAGCACCAGGACGCCGCACGCAGCCAGCATCCAGGATAGCAATTGGAGCATCAATGTTCGGTCGCGCGTCATGTTGCGCCACCGACTCCCGCCCATCCCGAAGCAGGAGCCGGGATCAGCGACAGACATTGAGTTAGATCAAACAACTCTTGACGCCCGGAATCGGCCGGAGTCTGATCCGCGGCCATGGGGCGGGATCAGCACATCATCGACGAGCTCAAGCGGATCGAACGGCTCTGCCTGGATCTGGCCAACGGCAGCACCATGCGGAGGGGCGGGCAGGACTGCTGATCATGGCCAACAACTATCGCGCCGCGATCCTCGATGCGCTGGCCGGCAAGTCGTTTGCCAACACAGTGCCCACACGAGGTTTTTTTCAGCACGTTGGCGTTTTCAATTAAGCCTTACAATGCACCGTTGCTCGCCGGCGCAGATCGCACTGGAAGCGCAACCGGCAGCGGCTGGCGGCGCATGCGGCTGAGGCGGTAGTTATCCACAACCTCGGCGCGCTGGCGTCTTACCCCAGGCGTCGCCGAAGTCCTGGCTGCTTTGCCTCTTGCGATTTTTGGCCGCGCAATCACTGCCGCACTAATCTTCATGCAGGGAGTATGCTAATGAAGTACCTGCACGACGGCCCAGTCGCGTACGTGCTCGTTTCAGATGCGTATCCACCAGGCGATCGAGGCCGGCAGACGTGCAGGCATGCCGAAGTCGGAATTCCGACCACGCAACCGATCCTGGGGGTCGCAGATGAAGATGAAGTTTCCCCCGACTATCGAGCCCATCGTGCATATCTCGCCTTATCGCCGCATCGATCCGTCGCATCCCGGACGGAAGCGCGTCATCACGCTAGACGAATGGAAGGCAAGCGGGAGCACGCGCAAGCCAGATCCGGCGGTCTACAGCTATGACGAACGGAACCGGCGCTGGGTGCTGAAGGAGGGTGTGCGATGAGGACGAATGACCCGCCATGTTGATTTTTTGACCAACCCGTAGGGCGACATACCGCCGGTCTCGCGGTCAGTGGTAACGACCAGGGCGTGGGGCTTCGGTCCGGCGTTTTCTATTTGCAGCGTGCAAAGCATCAAATCACCGATCGCAGACGGGCCCCGCCCAGGTCTCAAAAGCCGATCAGGTATCGGATGACCAAAAATGTGCCCACGCCAACGAAAGCCGTGAGGCCGATGGAGAACAAAACCCTAAGAAGATGGACCTGCTTGGTGCTGAGATAGAGGCCGCGCATTGTTGATCTGCCAGATGGGATGCCTTGCTGTTGACAACACAGCCCGACATTGCGGTATTGCGGTGGAGAGAAGGCGTCCGGCGCGAGTTCACGCCCCACCGCGGGGTGACTGCGCAGCGCTGGCATTTTCTGCTCAGGCGGGATCACCGCGGCGCGGTGCTTAAAGTGGTCGAGGACGAACAAGCGTAACGCGGACGACAAATTGCCGTGCGGGCGGTTGCGGTCGATCTCACCGGCCAGATCCGCGAGCGTCATGTTGCGCGGGCTCGAAATCTCCTTCAACCCCGTCCAGAAGTCCTCTTCCAGGCTGACGCTGGTCTTGTGACCTCCGACGACGATGGACCGTTTCACGACCGGGGATCTCACGGCTATTCCTCGCGCTTCGGTTTGATGCACTCGGCCATCTAGAGTTGCGGCATAGCGGAAGGTCCGATCATCATCGCGAAGAGACGTCTTCGACTAGGAGCTCGTGGGTGAACCGCTTGGCGAGCTCGATCGCGGTGTCTCCGGAACGGGAGACTCGAACCGACCGCGCACAAGATCCAGCAGGTAGTAGTTACCGTCCAGGGATCGGAGATGAGTGTGGCGCAACAATCGGTAGCGCTGGATCTCCCGCGAGAGCTCGGCGACGTTTATCGCCAATAAGCACGCAATGGCAGATCGGCAGCTCTGAAGCGCGTGCAGGTGCGGCTACAACGGGTGCGTTGTCAGCCAAAGCCGGCGGGCCACTTCCAACGGCTCGATGGCTAGCCGCAACCACCACTCGACTTCGTTGCTTGCCCGATGCAGCTCCCGGTGATGGGCGCGGCAGAGCGGCACGGTGAATTCGTCGCTCACCTTCAGGCCAAGGCCCTTGGGCTGCGCGAACCGCAGGTGGTGCGGATCGGACGGGGTCCGGCCACAAACGAGGCAGGGCTGCTTGGCGAGGAAGCGCAGGTGTTCACGATCGCGGCGCCGCTGCGGTTTTCCGACGCGACCCCAGCCGGTTGCGCCATCGTTGTCCGCCGATTCCGCGCTTGGCGTGGACTGTTCGGAGGCTTGCAGCCGGGTGAGCCGGTCCTCGAGCGCTTCGCCAAGCCGCTGGGCCCCCTGGACTGTGAGTGTGTTCGCGTGCCGCCACACCTGGTGCGCCCAGCGGTCGATGTCCTCCACATTGGCAAGCGACTGAAGCTCGGCGAGCAGGCGCGCGGCGAGCGCTTCAGAAGTTTTCGGATCGGCCGCGGGGGCCGCGGCCCGACCGGCGGCTGCGGCACGTTTCGTTTCTGCGCGCCAGGGCGCGTTGGCTTTGGCCGTGGGCAGAGACGAGCCAGGCGAGGCCACTCTGTGGTGAGATCCTAATTCATCAGCCGTTGGGTTGGATCCGGGCCTGATGGCAAGATCCGGTGCGTCGAAATCATCTTCGCCGGCAATCCCGACCAACGTGAACAGCGCGTACCGCCGCGCGTAGCTCAGCGCGGCGCCCATCCGATGCGGTGCGGCGATGTCGGCGATGGTGCAGACCGGCCAGTCTGACGCAATCCATTCGCCCGAGCTGTGGAGCAGGGCGGTGGTGAGCCGGATCAGCCCGCTCTCCGGCTCAAGCGCCGTGGCCTGCACCGTGGCGATCTCCTGTTTGCTCAGGCTCTTGCGCACAATCTCAAGCCCGCGCGCCAACGAGGCATAGCGGAAGCTGCGGCATTCGCCGTTGGGGAAGGGACCAGGCAGGGTCGCGGTGAGCAACTTTTCCGGGTTTTCCAGCTCGGCCTGTGCGCGGGCGAGCGCGGCGGCGACCTGGTTGATGTTCTGGCTTGATCGATACATGGATCTGCTGCGTCGGTTAGATAACGGCGGTGCGGTGAAGCGGCTTGGCGCGCTCGGCCGCAGCTCTCACCGTATGGCCAGACGACCGAGGCGCGCTGTCGCGTCCGCCAGCTATGGAAGCGCGGTCAGCTCAAAGCTGATCGCGCCGGATTTCGAGCGCTTGGCGCGTACCCCATGCCCGGTTGCTTCTCGGGCATCTTCCGGCACGAGGGCCTTCAGTTCGCTTTTCGCCCGCTCATAGTCGATCGCCGCGCCGTGCGTGCGGCGAAACACCTCCGCCAAAGCAGCCCAGGCGTTGGAGGCGCTCATGTCCAGCGCGCGGACAGCTTGCAGGCGCGCTCTCGGCGGCTCGATGCCGAACAGCCGGGGCTGCTCTCCGCTCCCCACACAGCGCCAGAATTTTTTCTCGGCGGTCAGCAGCAGGTGCTGGTAGAGAGGATCGGCTCCGACCGTCATCTCGACCCACTTGCCGCCTCCAGTAATGACCGACAACACCGCCGTCCGCGATGCCGTCACCCACATGTTGTGCTGCAGCTGCGGCATGTGCTTTTCGGCCGCGAGCTCTTCCGAGAAATTCCACGGCAGCATAAATTTGGCCTCGAACACCGCACCCGTGGCTTCGATCCGGCCGTCGAGCGTGGCGGCCATCCAGCGGTAAAGTGGATGGAAGAACTGCCGCTGCACCTCGCTCACCTTGTGCCCGGTGTGGGTCTCGTACCAGTTCCGGTTGAGGGGCTCGATGACCGAGCCGAGCTGCACCACCAGATCATTGGCCAGGTCTTGGGGTTGCCGTTCGCCGCGCTTCTCCTGCCACAGCCGCAGCAGGGCGGCCTCGTCGCCGCCCATGATGATCTTTGCGTCGGAACCGCCGATGAAAGCGCGGCGGTCTGGCGGAAATGCTCGCCTATCCATGAAAATCCTCCCGATAATATCTTTTTTCGACAGAAATGATCTTATCAGGCGGTAACAACAAACCAATCTATTTTCGATAGAAAGCGACGAAAACAACGCCATGGTGGGATGCCGATGATCACGCCGGAGCAATGCCGGGCCGCGCGAGGATTGCTGGACTGGAGCCAGCAACGATTGGCCGACGAGGCGCAGGTCGGGATCGTCACCGTCCGCCAGCTCGAGGCCGGATTTAATCAGCCGCGGCGGGCGACCCTGATCGTGGTGCGGCGAACCCTAGAGGCGGCCGGCGTCGAATTCATCGACGAGAATGGCGGCGGCGTCGGTGTCAGGCTGCGCAGCCGTCGCCGCGATCGCGCGAGTGAGGAGCCCTGAAGCCGCGCAAGGTTCAGGATTTTGGCCGGCCAGATTTGCTCGCGCTCGCGAGGCCGGCATCGCGAGCCAGTTCGGCGCGCAAGCGGGCGAACTCTAAGCGATATCGCTCAACGGATTCCGCAGACTGAACAGAGTTCTCACCAGAATCCGCCTGATCGTCTGAGGCGCTTGGTCCAACATAATCCGGGGCAGCGCTCGCCGGGATGGGCGTCAGCTTGGGATGGAAGTACGGCGCGATCTTTGCGGCGATCTTGGCGCGCGCCATCCGCGGGAGACGCTCATCATTCATGAACTCGAGTAGGAGTGCGAGCGGATCGGTAGCCGCGATCTCTTTTCGAATCGTCGGCGTCATGGATGGGCGGAAGCTGAAAGCTTTGGTGGATGGTTGGCTCGAACGCTTCGGTAAGGACGCCTTCGGCAGGGATCCTTTCGGCAATGACGGCTTCGGCAAGGAGGGTTTCGGCAGTGACGGCCTTGTTGACGACCGTTTCGGCAATGATCGCTTCGGCACAACTAGGTCCTCGCGACAGCGAAGCGCATCGTGCTGTCGTTGCATCTGTTAGTTAGATTGTCGCCCGTGAAGAATTCGGAAGCGATTGATCTGTCGCTGTGATTTGACGTGAGCAAGTATTCGATTGTGCAAGAAA
>NZ_JBBIAM010000015.1:0-125786 GCF_054185185.1 Bradyrhizobium sp. UFLA05-153 | reverse complement strand
TAAGAATGTCGGCTTCCTCCACGCGCTCGTTGGCGAAGAAGCGGTAGGCTGCCTTCGTGTTCGCCCAGTCTTGGCACGCGAACGGTATGCTCCCGCCCATGCCATCACCAATTTGCCTTAACAGCTCGCCAAATCGTTGACCAAGACGGGCGTCCTTGAAAGCCGTCTTGTCGATCTCGCGCTCAGTCCAGTGTTCGACGGCGCTTTCATCACGATCATCCTGGTGACCATCCGGGCCCGCCGACTGACGAGATATCGCACCGCTCGAACACATGAAGGCACCTCGCCGTCGCGATTCAGGTGCTCAACAATGAATCACAAGCGATTCATCCGATTCAAGATTCTTCGATCGAGCCTCCCGCAAATGAATCAAGCACTTGTGGGTAATTGAAAGCTTGACCGGACGGTGACCGGGCGGTGTGGGGTTCTCGCGGCGGACAGGCTTGCGCATGCCGCCATCAAAGCGGCACCGGGATAGACCGGCAAATTATCAATCCCTTGGGCCTCGAAATGATCGGAAGACACCGCGCGTGGTGGGTGTGGAGATGCCCGCCGGTCAGTCAAAATAAACTCGCTTGCCGTTGCGCGCCTCGAAGTCTTGGACGATGTGCTCCCACTTGGCGGAGCGCATCAGACTGAGTGGATTATGAGCCATCGCGCGCGCGACAAATGGTGATCCATCGTCTTGATAGATCTCAAAAGCAAGGCCCTCGTAGTTGCCCGTCTTGAATAGCTTCTGAGGATTGATTTCACTCCAGTGCAAATTCCATTCGACGTAGTTTTCCCGGGACTGGTGCTGCATCCATTGCAGGATTTTGAAGGGATTAACAGGAACGACAACGTCTGCTAGTGCCATCAATTCGCTTGAAGTGCCGGCAGGATAGCAATGTAAATGGACAGCGACCGGAGTATCTCGCAGCGCCTCAAAAAGAGGGAAGAAGTCTAGGTCGTTTGTCATGATGTGAGCCTCTGACATGTGGCCTGAGGTCGCATGCTTGAAGACGTCGATTGCGAGAAGAATGTCCACTCCCTTTTGCCGCAGAGTTTTGTTTTGCCCTCGCGTTAGACCTTCTCGCACATGCATGAAGGGGGTGCGGTTCACTAGCTCAAACCGTTGACGCTTGAGTGTAACCCGTTGTTCGTAGTCGCTCTCGGATTCGTTGTCTTTTTAAGCTGGCAGAGCATCGTAATAGAAAGTCCGCTGACGACCTCCAGCGATTGCACGATAGTCAATCACGCTCTGACTGAGATCCAGCCCAAAATAACCTGAGGCCTTCTTCACCATGGCGTCGATGAAGCCGCCGTCGACGAAAGCGTATTTTGTCACGGGTGCAGCACTTCCTGATCGACCGCCACCAATGGCCCCCATACGTCCGAAGCTCATCTTAGCTCCCCCCAGGCTAGCCTTTCGCAACCTCCGGGCACGCGCAAGCAGATTTCCCCAGCGAGGGGATAGATTTTTGACCAGATCAGTGATGGCGATCGCTAGCGGGCGCGAACGGTGACATCTGAGTTGGTACTGATGCCCCTGCCCGAAACGTTGTTAAACTTGCGCTCGTCAGTCTCCATTGCCAAGCGGAGCGCTTCACAATTCTGAGGAGCTGTTTGATTGTCCGCTAGACATGCTTTGTAGTTTTCGGCGGAGTCTTGGTATTCGCTTCTCGCTTGCATCCGTCCGGCTACCCCACAGCCGCCGAGCGAAATGGCGAGGAGCACGATTGCCCCGAGCCTCATACCGCGCATAATCTCTCCCCCCGTCTACCCAGGGGAATTCAACCGGAACGCGCGCCCAAAGGCAATGCCCCACGAGGGGGTGGATTTCTTAACGCAAATCAGATGAGATGCTCGGCGGAGCTTAGCAACTCCCGCCAAAGGCCTTGCCGGGCCTGCTTGGCACCAGGGCGATGGCAGGGCGATCCTTGCCGGGATCAACTTCGCCATCGATTAGGCCGCGCTGGTTAGCCGCCAGCGTGAACGGCACCACTATGCCGGGAAGGCGGCGGCTATACAAGACCCTTCGGGGAAAGGCCGTCGCGCGCCGTCTCTGGCGGCGTTGCTAACTTCCCGGCGCCAGTGCTGTCCACTGGCACCCGGCCTTAGCAAGCCGGCAAATCCAGAGAACCACCCATGACCATTGAAAGACCGACGTTTCCGCCGCGTGCGGAGTCTGTGGATTCGTTTTCCATTCAACCCGCCCCCGACCACCAGCCCAACGAAAGGCCTCCCAGCGAGTCTCGCGAGCTCGCTGAGGGGCTATCCCGCCGCAACGTGCTTGGCGCCCTTGCTGTCCTGCCAGCTGTGCTCCCTGCCGCTGCCGCGGCCACTTCCGCCGACCCGATCTTCGCGGCGATCGAGGCGCACCGCAGGGCCGTCGCGGTGTCGGACGCCGCCTATGCGGAGGCCAAGCGCCTTCGCCGGCTCGCCGACGAAACGGTCGGGCCCTCGTCGATTCAAGTGCTCGATATGCGTGAGCCCAGCAATCCGCCGGGCTGGCATCCTTATGTCGAGGCCGGATCGATCGCGGACATCATCGAGTTTGTGCCCGGCGACGCGAACGAGGAGCTTCGCGACCATTACCTCGAGCGCTGGAGAGAAAGGCGAGCCGAGCGGGAGGCGATCACCGGCGACCTGGACGAATTCACCGACGGTCCCGCAATCGCGGCATGGGATGTGCTCGACGAGTTTGCCAAGACGGTGCCGACCACCCTGGTCGGCCTGCTGGCGATGCTCACCTATGCCGAGGAGCTTTGCGACTGGGAGCGGGAGGCATTCAGAGACGATCCGGCCGTCATCATCTCGAGCCTCGCGACCGCGGCCAAGGCGCTGATCGAGAGGCAAGCATGAGCGAGATCATCGCATTTCCCAGTGCCGAACAACTTTCCGAGGTCCACTCCGAAGATGCTGGCGACAAGCTCCACGCCGAAGCCTTTCGCGATCTGGAGGGCGCGGTTTGCGATGTCGACCGGATGGGTGAGATTGCGAACGACCTGATCATGCGGTGCGCGGCAACGGAAGACAGCCTTCACGATTTGGAGTTGGCTACCTTTGCCGTCTGGCAGCTGGCCAAGATGCTGAAGGAGCTCAGAGCCAGCTACTACAAGCGCTGGCACGGTGATCTGGTGGGGGTGTCATGAAGCGCAGGCGCCGATCGCATAGAGCCCGCAACCGCCAGCGGCTGGCCGCGCACGCCCGCCGGCTGAGGCGGTAGGCGGTAAAGCCGGACGACATGTGGTGGGGCGCCAGGCCCCGGCGCCCCGGTTTGCGCGAAGCCAACCCCACGGGGAGCAGCGATTGGCTTGGGCGCGGGAAAGAGATCAGTCGGGGACGTAAAAAATTCCCGGCTTCGGTCCCGCGCTCATACCTCGAATGCGACGCAGCTTGGGCGCCGGTCACCGGGTGGTCACCGCAGGTGCCATGCCATCCACAGGCCTTTCGTTAGAGGGCCTGACGGGCACATCGCGCAAGCTCTACTTGATCTACGTCAATTCGTTCGGGAAAAAGTAGCAAAACCTCGCACGCGCGACCTTTGTAATTTCAATGGGAGGTTAGCATGGCAGTAGTTGTTCAATATGTAGTCAAACCAAATCCAGGTGCCGACTTCGCGGGAATACTCGAACTGGCTAAGGAGAGCGCCGGGCTTTGGCGCAAGCACGGTGGCAAACCAAGGTTCTGGTCCGTCGCCGTCGGTGAATTCGGAAATTTCGTTTTCTCAGTAAACTTCGAGACGTTCTCAGCTTACGGCGCGACAGTTGAGAAACTAAATGCCGATCCAGCGTTTCAAACCTGGCAAGCGAAAAGATTGAAAGCGGGCTTGACCACCCTCGTGCGTTCGAATTTGGCGACTGAGATTGAACTTTGAGGAGCACTCCCGCGCCCGCCGGTTCACGCTGGCGGGCCTATCCTTTCGGGAAGGATAGGAACAGTTTGATCACGAACCAGAGTGTGGGCGCCGAGATCAGGGCGAGTGTCAGGCCCATGAAGATCTGGCAGATCCGGCTTGTACGTTCATTTGTGCGTCTGCCAACCATGATCGGACCATCGAAAGGCGCCATCTAGGTGAAACGTCGAGGCTTCGGT
The DNA here is from genome assembly GCF_054185185.1 of Bradyrhizobium sp. UFLA05-153. Classification (NCBI taxonomy): domain Bacteria; kingdom Pseudomonadati; phylum Pseudomonadota; class Alphaproteobacteria; order Hyphomicrobiales; family Nitrobacteraceae; genus Bradyrhizobium; species Bradyrhizobium sp. UFLA05-153. The sequence continues at coordinate 121,709 of NZ_JBBIAM010000015.1, read as the reverse complement.
CCCGCTTCAGAGCTCACGCCCCATCGAGGGATGGCTGCAGTGCTGGCACTTTCTGCTGAGGCTGGGCCGCCGTGGCGCGGTTCTTAAAGTAGTCGAGGACGAAGAGGCGTATCGCGGACGACAGATTGCCCGTGCGGGCGGTTGCTGTCGATCTCGCCGACCAACTCCGACAGCGTCATGTTGCGCAGGCCGGAAATCTCCTTCATGCCATTCCAGAAGGCCTCTTCCAGGCTGACGCTGGTCTTATGGCTGGCGACAACGATGGATCGTTTCACGACGGGGGATTTCATGGATTCCTCGCGCTCAATCAGAAGACGAATCTCGCCTGGATGACTTCAGTGTGGGCGAGTCGTTCGGTGCCGTCTGTTCGGTAGGCAACACTTCGCCCCCGCTGCGAGAGAAGCCCGCGAGCGTGAACCGGCGGTGACGGGAGCCGCTCGCTATTACCCTACGCTTTGGCCTTCTTGCGTCGTGGCCCGGAATCTGGCGGCGGCTTCCGGCTGTTCAAGGCCCGCATGATCCCGATCCGGGCGAACATGGTCGGGCCGCCTTGCTCGGCCACCAGGATCAGCGCCTCCATGGCGGCTTGCCATTCTGGTGCGTCATGCACCTTGGGCGGCAGCGCGGCGATGCACTCGCCAGCATCGCGCAAGGTGACGAGCTCGCGGCCACCAATCTCTATCGGATCGTCGAAAGGCCGCCCCCAGCCTCGGTCGGTCACTCGTCGCGCGGATTATCGCTGCATGCACGCCGCCACATATGGACGTAGCCCGCCCGCGCTTCCGCTCCGTTGATTGTTGAGGCCCATCTTTCGACCTTCATCCTCACAACGCTGGCGCTTGGCGGCAACGGCGGGATTGCTCTGGGTGGCGCATTCGAACCGCATCTTCCCCGGCGGATATTGTGCGCAGTCTTGCGCCAATGCTTGAGATCCGATCGGGCTCAGCAACAGAACCGCCAATGCGATCATGCGAAACATAATTGACCCTCTATGCAAAAAATATCGCCTAATCGAACCGCAACCGGAAAGCGAAAGCAAGTGCGTTCGGTGGTGAGCTTCATGAGCCAGCCCTAGCGCGATTCGGGCTTGGGACGATGCTCCCTGGAGGATGGCCCCGCGCTTACCACTGATCTTTGGGTACTGGTTTTGGCGAATTAGGATTCTCAAGTGTTAATGTTTGGGCCCTGCTAGAAGGCGTAGAATTGCTTTGCCTCCCAGGGCTAACGCCCCTCCAGCCTTGGCTCCGGGAGAGCAGGCGGCCCTACGGAGCTCCCGGCAAAGTGGGGTCGCCGCGGTATAAATGATCGTCCAACGCGCGCACAAGGGAGTGCGTGTCATGCACCTTCAGACATTCAGGGACGACCGCCACTCAAGGCACTTCGACTTGATCGGTGGAAAACGACACCGCTGGTCAATTGACCTGGTCACGGCAACGGCTGCGGGCGTCCTAGTGGCAGGCTTCGCGTGTGCCCTCTTGGCCCTATGGGTTCGCTAGCGGCGCGGCCGAGCACCAACAATGCACCGCTGGACTCTTGACGGCGTGGCGCCGGCCGGAATTGATCCGCGGCCATGGGGCGGCATCAGCACGTCATCGACGAGCTCGCGCGCATGGAGCGCATCTGCCTGGAGTTGGCGGATGGCAGCAGCATGCCGGAGGAGCGGGCAGGGCTGCTGATCATGGCGAACAACTATCGCGCCGCGATCCTGGACACGCAGTCCGGCAAGTCATTTGCCAACACAGTGCCCACACGAGGTTTTCGATCGTTTGGTTTTTCGTCTTAAGTCTTTGATTTTGCTTGGTGAGCGCGCTGGGGCTCGAACCCAGGACCCCGTGATTAAAAGTCACGTGCTCTACCGGCTGAGCTACGCGCTCCCATGGCCGCTTGATGGCTTCGCTGATCGATCGCCATCGCCTTCGGACATTCGAGAAGCATGTCTTGCCACAACGTAACGCGTCGCGGGGAAAACCGGCAGGCTGTTTCCGGATCATGCTTTCGGCCCGCGCTGTGTAGGGGGAGCGGCCGCTGAGGTCAATAGCGGGCGAGGTTGCCGTAGATCGCGGCAAGGGCGGGGATTTCCGCGCCCATTCCGTGGTTTAGCCCGAAAGTTTCAACCTGCCGACGAACGTCATCCACTTCGAAGAGCAGGTGACGTCCAATCCCGGGGCCGTCGACCCTAGTGCTCCGGCCGCCGTCGGGCTCGCGTCAGTTCGCCTCGCGGCGGACCTCGCTTGCGACCGGCTGCGAGGAACCGGCGGGGCTCGGCAGCGCAACCGGGCGCAGCCCGATCAGCTCGGCGGCGCGCACGGCGCTGTCGCGCCAGAACTGGAACGAGTTGATGCGGCTGAGCTCCAGGATGGCGATCGCGACCGCCGCCAGGAACGGCAGGCTTTGCAGCACCAGGACGCCGGCGAAGATATAGATCTCTGTGATCTGCCGGTAGCTGTTGGAGGCGATCAGGACGCCGGCGCCGATCAGCAGGAGCGCGCCGATCACGGCCTCCCAGAACGCCTGGAACTCGATCGACATCCGGGACAGGCCGCCCTTGGAGGTGCGGGCGAAGGCAATGTGCTCGGTGATCAACCCTTGCGCGACCGCGCGCGACACCGTCCACTGCACGCTCATGGCCGCGATCATGGCGCCCAGCATCTGGCCGGGCTTCACCGCGACGCGCAGGCGGTACATCGACAGGAAGTGCGCGAGCGAGACCACGAAGGCGGCGATGATCGGCAGCGTCAGAATCCTGTCGGGGATCGCGATGTCGGCGAAAGCGACGATCGGCACCCAGACGAGGTTGAGGAGGGCGACGACGACGCCGAGGCTTTCCGCACCCAGCCAGTTCAGCCAGCCCAGCCCATATTCGCGCTTCTGGTCTTGCGTCAGCCGGCTCGCGCCGGGCAGGAAGCGCCGCCAATGCTTCTTCACGATCTGCAAGCCGCCATAGGCCCAGCGGTGACGCTGCTTCTTGAAGGCTTCGTAGGTGTCGGGCAACAGGCCCTGGCCGTAGCGGTGGCGGGTGTAGTGCGTGGTCCAGCCGAGCTCCTGGATCGCAAGGCCGAGATCGCTGTCCTCACAGATCGTATCGCTCGACCAGCCGCCGGCCATGTCCATCGCGGCGCGGCGGATCAGGCACATCGTGCCGTGCACGATGACGGCATTGAACTCGTTGCGCTGGACCATGCCGATGTCGAAGAACCCGGCATATTCGCCGTTCATGATGTAGTGCATGATCGACAAATCTTCGTCGCGGTGATCCTGCGGCGCCTGCACGAGGCCGACACGCGGATCGGCAAAGGCCGGCACCAGATCCTTCAGCCAGTCTGGATCGACGACATAGTCGGCATCGAGGATGCCGATGATCTCCGCATCCGCCGCGGTGCGGTCCATGGCGATGCGCAGCGCACCGGCCTTGAAACCCTGCACCTTCTCGGCGTTGATGAACTTGAAGCGTTCACCGAGCGCGCGGCAGTGATCCTGGATCGGCTGCCAGAAGGCGGGGTCGGGCGTGTTGTTGATGATGACCACGCACTCGTAGTTCGGATAGTTCAGCCGCGACAGCGCATCGAGCGTCTGCTTGAGCATGTCGACCGGCTCGAAATAAGCGGGGATGTGGATCGACACCTTCGGGCAGTAGTTCTCGGGCACGTCGGCGATCGGCTTGTCCTTGGCAAGCAGCCGCTGCGGCGGCCGGCCGAAGGCGACCGCTGCGATCTCCTCGATGCGCGCCATCGCGATGAGGACAAGGGGAACAAGCAGGATCATGCCGAGCGTCAGCGCGAAGGCCGAGCCGAACAGGAAGTAGTGTCCGTTCCAATAGGCGAACACGATGGCGGCCCAGGCGCCGACGCCGTTGGCGGTGACCGAGAGCAGGAATGCCTGCGGCGCGGTCGGCTGCGACAGGCGCATGATCGGCAGCGACAGGAGAATGCCAACCAGGAGCGCGATCGTCATCAGCTTCCAGTAGTCGGGATTCTCAACCGGGCCGGTCCAGGCGAATTTCGGCTCGCGGCTGGCGTTGAGGATGCCCCAGTAGGGACCGACGCCGCCTTCGAAGAATTTCCAGGGCTGATCGATCGCCTCGACGATGTTGTAATCCATGCCCATGGCTTCGGCGCGGCTGACGAAGTTACGCAGCGTCAGCGCCTGCTGGAACGCACCCGGGTCGGCATTGCGCAAATTGTAGCCCGCGCTCGGCCAGCCGAACTCGGCGATCACGATGCGCTTGCCGGGGAACAGGTTGCGCAACAGGTTGTAGCGATCGACGGCCTGGTCGACCGCCTGGTCCGAGCGGAAGTTTTCCCAATAGGGCAGCACGTGGGCGGCGATGAAATCGACGCTGGAGGCGAGGTCCGGATTGTCGCGCCAGATGTTCCAGATCTCGCCCGTCGTGACGGGAACACGAACCGCGCTCTTGACCTTCTTGATCTTGTCGATGAGGTCCTCGACCTTCTGCTCGCCGCGGAAGACCACCTCGTTGCCGACCACGATGCCGATCACGTTGCTGTTCTTGCGGGCGAGGTCGATGGCGGCCTTGATCTCGCGCTCGTTGCGATCCTCGTCCTTGTCGATCCACGCGCCGACCGTGACCTTGAGGCCGAACTCGGCGGCGATCGGCGGCACCAGTTCGTTACCCTCCGTCGCGGAGTAGGACCTGATGGCGCGCGTGAGGGTGGAGAGCTTTTTCATATCGGCTCGGATCTTCTCCGAGTCGACGGTGGGATCGACGACGTGTCCCGGTTCGAACGGCGTGTACGATAGGCTGGGCAGCAGGCCCTTGAAATCGGGGGCGGGCTCCCTGTCGCGCAAGACTCCCCAGACGCCCGCGTGGAGCACGGACACGAGCAACAGAACGGCGGCGACAACGCGCATCGCGGCTAAACCAAACGGGGCTGAGATGGCAGGGAAGCGGATCCGACCCCGAGATCCGACCGAGTCCGCGGCAAACGGAACATACCTCTGCCACGCCTTTTCACAACTGTCATGACGCCGTGTCGTTTAGCGGCATGGCCTTTTGAGGGCACCGACGATCTGAAAAGCACGAGCAGTGCCAATCGCCGGTATCGCCGATCGTTCCTGAACGGCGGGTGAAGTGATCGCGGCTATTTTGGGGGAGCGGCGGGTGAGGGGCTCGCGGCTGGCGCAGGGCTTGCGGCCGGCTGCGGCGAAGTGCCGGTCGTCGGCGCCGGCGGCTGCGACGCCGCGGCAGCGGCCTGCTGAGGCTGCGCCGCCGGATTGATCCAGCAGGCGTGCACGCGGCTGTCCAGGGTCTCGGCGACCTTCGGATCGATCTGGCCGCCAAAGCGGGTCAGGCAGCGGAATGCCGCCTGGATGTGGCCGCCCGGGCAGCCGAAGCGGTCGTAGAGATCGAGATGGCGGAAGGCGGTATCGAGGTCATCCCGCCACATCAGCCGCACCACGCGGCGGCCGAGCCAGACGCATTCGGGGTTTCCGGCCGGGCCGTTGATGGCCTGCGCCGCCTCGGCGAACTCGTCGGTGCGGCGCTGGTTCTGGTTGGCGTCCTTGGCGGCATCGGCTGGCGTTGTTGCGGCCGCCTTGCCTTGGTCCTGGGGAGCGCCGCTCTGGGCGAGCGCGCTTGAAAGGCCGAGCAGAACGACAAGGGAGGGGACGGCAACATGCCGCAGGACCGCATTCGTTAACTCAAGCACCCGTCGCCGCATAAATTCCCCGATCTCTCTGACCGCCCGCGCGAGAACTCCACGGACGCGCGGTGTGATGCCGTCCAAATGGGTCTCCAATGCGGCGGAAAAGTCCCGTTGAATCCCATGACTGGTATTTCGAATTTTGTCCAGCAAAGTCACCATGCTGTGCGGCGGTCGAAGAGCCGCAGGCAAAAGGGGCGGGATGGCAGGTGCAATTGCCGCTTGTCGGTATTGCCCCCTTGGCAGACGGCCTGCAAGCAGGTAATCGACGGACCCTTCGCGGAGGACGGAACCGATTACTCTTCGTACGCCACTGGCGCTCTTGCTCTTATCGTTGGGTGCGATTGCTGCCGTGTGGTGGTGGCTGGCCACGCCGATCACGCTGGCGCGCGCGCCCATCGATCCCAGTTCCAAGCTGCAATGCGTCTCCTACGCGCCGTTCCGCGGCGACCAGACACCGCTCGACCCCTCGACCCACATCGGGGCCGACCAGCTCGAGCAGGACCTGCGGCAGCTCAAGGAGATCACCGACTGCGTTCGCACCTATTCGATCGAGAACGGACTCGATCAGGTGCCGGCGATCGCCACCAAGGTCGGCGGGCTGAAGGTGATCCAGGGCATCTGGCTCGGCAGCAACCGCTCCAAGAACTTCTCCCAGGTCGCGACCGCGGTCCGCCTTAGCAAGGAATTCCCCGACACCATCACCTCGCTCGTGGTCGGCAACGAGGTGCTGCTGCGCGGCGAGATGACCACGGCCGATCTCGTGGCGATCATCCGCTCGGTGAAGGCGCAGGTTGCCGTTCCTGTGACCTATGCTGACGTCTGGGAGTATTGGCTGAAGAATCGCGAGGTCTACGACGCCGTCGACTTCGTGACGATCCACATCCTGCCCTATTGGGAGGATTTTCCGGTCCGTGCCAAGTTCGCTGCCGGCCACGTCGAGCAGATCCGTCAGCGCATGGCGGTCGCATTTCCCGGCAAGGAGATCCTGATCGGCGAGACCGGCTGGCCGAGCGAAGGGCGGATGCGCGAAGGCGCGCTGCCCTCGCGCACCAACCAGGCGCGCGTGGTGTCGGAAATCCTGACCCTCGCCAAGGCGCAGGGCTTTCGCGTCAACCTGATCGAGGCCTATGACCAGCCCTGGAAGCGCCAGCTCGAAGGCACCGTCGGTGGCTATTGGGGCTTCATCGATTCCGTCCGCCGCCAGCTCAAATACCCGCCGGGCGAGCCGATCAGCAATTTCCCGTATTGGAAATGGTACATGGGCGGCGGCATGGCCGTCAGCGTGCTGGTGTTCGCAGTCGCAGGCCTGACGCTGCGCCGCCGGCCCTGGACGCCGCGCTTCTCGGCATGGCTCGGCGTCGGCATCTCGGCGACATCAGCCGGCATGCTGTTCGGCATCGCTTTCGACAAGATGTACTACGAGAGCTACGGCTGGGGCGGCTGGCTGCAATGGGGTACGCTGCTTGCTGCCGGCGTGCTGTCGCCGATCTTCTGCGCGCAGGCGCTGGTGTCGGGACGGGGACTGCCGACCTTCCTCGATATCCTCGGTCCCCGCGAGGAGCGCAAATGGTCAAAACTCACTGCGGCGCTTGGGATAACGCTTGCGGTGACCGCCGTGATTGCAGCCGAGACCGCGCTCGGTTTCGTGTTCGATCCGCGCTACCGCGATTTTCCGTTCGCCTCACTGACCATGGCGGTGGTGCCGTTTGCGCTTCTGATGCTGAACCGCCCGCAGACCGGCATCCGTCCGATCGCGGAGTCGGTCTTTGCCGGCCTCTTGGCGCTGTCGGCGGCCTACGTGCTGATCAACGAGGGTCGCGACAACTGGCAGTCATTGTGGACCTGCGCAATGTACCTGCTGTTCGCGCTCACGCTGTGGCGGGCGCGGGCCGCGCAAAGCCCAGAATAAGCAGCCCGATCGCGATCCCCGACAACACGATGTTGTAGAGCACGATGCCGAGGCCTGCGGCGATCACGCCCAGCGTCAGCAGCACGATCGATGGCCGCATCAGGTTCAGCGTCGCGATCACGAGCGCGACGATGCCGAACACCGAATTCTTGAACAGCACGGTCGCGGTCGCGCGCGCCTTGCAGATCACGGTCTGCAGGCCGGCGTCGCAGGCGAGCGAGACTTGCGAGAACTCGACGGCGAGATAGCGCAGGTAGAGGGCGTAGCCGACGGTGACGAAGCCGACCACGAGCAGGAACTGCACCTGGTAGGGCGTGAGGCGGAACGGTTTCTTCTTCATGGGGCCAATATGGTCGGGAAGGCGGATGCGGGCAACAGGCAAGGCGAAGGCCTTGTCAATTTGCCTCAGAGTCTCACACTAACGGGTTGAGCTAACTTCAGTTTTTGTTTCGACTGAAGAACGAGGAGATGGTCGAGGCGGCCGTCGTCTCCTGCTTGGGCGGCGCGGGCGCCGGCGGCGGGGGTGGCGGCGGTTCCTCGCGCTTGGTGCGCTTGGAAGAGTAGCTCCGCCGGTGCTGCGGCTTCTCTGGCTTCTCCGGCTTGGCGGTTGCCGGCGGCGTCTCGCCCTGGGGAGAGGCCTGCTGGGTCGCTGCGTCCTGACCGCGCGTCGACAACCGCTGTCCATCGAACACGGTGGTCTCACAGGCCCGTTCGTTCTCGGTGAGGCCGGCGCAGATCCTGGCAGCGGCGGCCGCATTCACCAGAGGACCGGCGCCGAGGCGGAGCTGCATGCCGGCGCCGGTCTTGCTCTCCTTGATCATGATGATCGGCCGGAGGTTGGCGATCTCCGGGTTGGACTTGATCAGGCCCTGCCACAGCGCGCGCAGGCCACCGATCGAGTTGGCGCTGCCGAGATCCACGGCAAACCGGGTCTGCTGCACCGCTATCGCGGGCGCCGGCGGCTCGCTCTCGGCGGCCTCGGGCTCGGTGCTCGGTGCCGCCGTCGCGACCTCGGTCGGCGATGCTGCGTCGGCCTTTGGCTTGTCGGCCTTGTCCGTTCTGTCGGCCTTGTCGGGCTTGTCAGCCTTCTCCGATTTGTCTGCCGTTTCCGGCTGGACCAGCTTGGATGCGGCAGGATCGGGCGGCGCCATCAGCGATTTGGACGCAACCAGCGGCATGGTCGGCAGCCCGGCAGGCGGTGTTGCGGATTGCGGAACGAGCGAGGCCGCAGCCGCGGTCTGCGGCGGCGGAGCAGCCTGCTGCTTCGCCTGTTCCTTGACCTGATCCTTGCTCTGTTCCTTGTTCAGTTCCTTGGCCGGCTCTTTGGCGGCGTCCGCGCGCGGCTTGTCGCTTGATGCAGGCGTCGAGGCGACCGGCGCGACGTTTGGCGCGGCGGGTGACGGCGAGGGGGTCGGCTGCGCGGTGGCCGCTTGAGTCTCCTGCGCCTTCGCTGCTGGCGTCTGAGGCGCTGCATTCTGCTTTGCGATTGCGCCGGTGGCGGAATCGAGCCCTTGCTCCAAAACCGTGACGCGCGAATAGAGCCGGTCGCGATCGGTGTTGAGCGTCTCGATCGCTGACGCCAGCCTCCGGGCTTCGCTCTGGCTCTCCCTTGTCAGCATCTGGAGCCGATCGGCCTGGCGCGTGAAATCGGCGGCTGCGACCTGGTCGCGCCGCCAGCCGAGCTGCGCCTGATTGGCCATCACTGCGATCACCACGGCGCCGACGGCCCCGACGCCCCACGAGCCGAGGCGCCACATCATGCGGCGATCGAACTCGTTCTCCTCAGCCAGGAGTCCGGCGAGAAGACCACCGGATTCCCTGGCCTCGAAGACGCCGGCCAGTGGGTCGGAATCCTTTGCCATGATTGTTAAGTGCCCAGCCCTGTCGAGCTTCCCCGAATCAATCAGGGAACATTAACAGGAAAAGCGGGATGCACTTGAATTCCGGGCATTTGCGGGGGTAGCAAAACGCCTCTATGACGACGCGTAATGCAGTTCGCGCCGATCGGAAGCGATTCGGCCGACACTGGAATCACTGGGGATCTCGATGACCGCCCGCTCCAGCCTCACGATCCTACTCGCCGCCGGCGAAGGCACGCGCATGCGATCGAGCCTGCCAAAAGTGCTGCATCCGGTGGCGGGGCAGTCGCTGCTCGCCCATGTGCTCGCGGCAGCGCCGAAGGGAACCGACACGTCGCTTGCGGTGGTGATCGGGCCCGACCATGCCGCCGTTGCGGACGAAGCGCGGCGCATCCGGCCGGACGCGCTCACCTTCGTGCAGGCCGAGCGGCTCGGCACCGCGCATGCGGTGCTGGCGGCGCGCGAGGCGATCGCGCGCGGTGCAGACGATCTGTTGATCGCATTCGGCGACACGCCGCTGATCTCGGCCGAAACGTTCGAGCGGCTGCGCGCGCCGCTCGCGAGCGGCGCGGCGCTTGCCGCGCTCGGCTTTCGTGCCGCCGATCCGACGGGCTACGGCCGGTTCATCGTCGAAGGCGACCGCCTGGTTGCGATCCGCGAGCAGGCGGATGCGAGCGCTGAAGAGCGCAAGATCACTCTGTGCAATGCCGGCGTGATGGCGCTCGACGGGCGCCGCGCGCTGGCGATCCTCGACAAGATCGGCAGTGCCAACTCCAAGGGCGAATATTATCTGACGGATGCGGTCGGCATTATCAGCGACAAGGGATGGGAGGCCGTGGTGATCGAGACCGGCGAGGACGAGGTGCGCGGCATCAACACCAAGGCGCAGCTTGCGGAAGCGGAGAGCGTAATGCAGGCGCGACTGCGACGAGCGGCGATGGACGCCGGCGTCACGCTGATTGCGCCGGAAACCGTCTATCTCGCCGCCGACACGACGTTCGGCAAGGACGTGACGATCGAGCCCTTCGTGGTGATCGGTCCCGGCGTGTCGATCGCCGATGGCGCGGTGATCCACTCCTTCTCGCACATCGTCGAGACGTCGCTCGGCAAGAACGTCTCCATCGGTCCCTATGCGCGCCTGCGGCCCGGCACCTCGCTCGGCGACGGCGCCCGCATCGGCAATTTCGTGGAGACGAAGGCCGCAACGCTGGAAGCCGGCGTCAAGGTCAACCATCTCTCCTACATCGGGGACGCGACCGTCGGCGCCAATTCCAACATCGGCGCCGGCACCATCACCTGCAACTACGACGGCTTCAAGAAGCACAAGACGCTGATCGGGAAGGGCGCCTTCGTCGGCACCAACTCCTCGCTGGTCGCCCCCGTCAAAATCGGCAACGGCGCCTATATCGGCTCGGGCTCTGTCATTACCAAGGACGTGCCTGACGATGCGATGGCGCTGGAACGCAATCAGCAGACCATTCGCGAAGGCGGCGCCGCGCGCTATCGCGAGATGAAGACCGGCGCGAAGAAACCTGAAAGCTGAGCTTCGCTATTCGTCCTCGGCGAATTCCGAGAAGATTGCGCGGGTCAGGCGCCAGCCGCGCGGCTTGGCGCGCTTCACGGGTTCGCCAGCCTGGTGCTTGACGAAGACGGGCTTGCTTTCCTTGCCGCGTTGCGGCGGCGGCCAGTGCGCCAGATGCGTGCCGGCGGTCTCGCTCGCGCGCAAGTAATTGGACGACAGACCCTTGCGGTCGGATGAGCCTCTCATGACCGTATCTCCTGCGCGGGAATCGTTGGCCAAACTTGTTGACAGCAAGTTAATGTGCAGGGTTAAAGGCCAGCCAATTCGCCGCACATTAGGGCTACCGCCATTTGGTGCTGTCGCAATCCGCAATAATTATTGAGTTTCTGGTTCCTTCCGAGTTTCGATAAAAACCGATCGCGTCGTTTTGGCCATTTTTCGACGATTTGGGGGATATTGATCCGCATGTGCGGGATTGTCGGCATTCTCGGGCGCGAACCGGTTGCAGAGCAATTGGTGGATTCGCTCAAGCGGCTCGAATATCGCGGCTACGACTCCGCGGGTGTTGCCACGCTCGAAGGCGATCACCTGGAGCGCCGCCGCGCCGAAGGCAAGCTGAAGAACCTCGAGGCGCGGCTGCGTGACAAGCCGCTGAAGGGGACAAGCGGCATCGGCCACACCCGTTGGGCTACCCACGGCAAGCCGACCGAGCACAATGCCCATCCGCACGCCACTGAGCGCCTCGCGGTGGTCCATAACGGCATCATCGAGAATTTCCGCGAGTTGCGCGAGGAGCTCGAAGCGAAGGGGACGGTGTTCCGCACCGAGACCGACACCGAGATCGTTCTGCATCTGGTCGACGATCTGCTCACGCGGGGTAACAAGCCGGTCGAGGCGGTAAAGCTCGCCTTGAGCCGGCTGCGCGGCGCGTTCGCGCTCGGCTTCATCTTCGCGGGCGAGGGCGACCTGATGATCGGCGCCCGCAACGGTCCGCCGCTCGCGATCGGCTACGGCGACGGCGAGATGTTCCTCGGCTCGGACGCGATCGCGCTCGGTCCGTTCACTGACACGATCAGCTATCTCGAGGACGGCGACTGGGTCGTGCTGACCCGCAACAGCGTTGCCATCTTCGACAAGGACGGCCGCGCCGTCCAGCGCGACAAGATCAAGCATGCGGCCTCAAGCTCGCTGGTCGACAAGGCCAACTACCGCCACTTCATGGCGAAGGAAATCCACGAGCAGCCCGAGGTCGTCGGCCACACGCTGGCCCGCTATGTCGACATGGCATCCGAGCGCGTGTCGCTGCCGGTGAAGCTGCCGTTCGACTTCCGCGACATCCAGCGCGTCACGATCACGGCCTGCGGCACGGCGAGCTACGCCGGCTATGTCGCAAAATACTGGTTCGAGCGCATCGCGCGCCTGCCGGTCGAGGTCGACGTCGCCTCCGAGTTCCGCTACCGCGAGTCTCCCTTGCGCAAGGGCGATCTGGCGATCTTCATTTCGCAGTCGGGCGAGACCGCCGATACGCTCGCGGCGCTCCGCTACGCCAAGGCCGAAGGGGTGCACACGCTCGCCGTCGTCAACGTGCCGACCTCGACAATCGCGCGCGAGAGCGAGACGGTGCTCCAGACGCTCGCCGGTCCCGAGATCGGCGTCGCGTCCACAAAAGCCTTCACCTGCCAGCTCATGGTGCTTGCCTCGCTCGCGGTCGCGGCCGGCAAGGCGCGCGGCGAATTGTCCGAGGATGACGAGACCAAGCTCGTGCACGGCCTGGTCGAGATCCCGCGCCTGATGGCGGACGCGCTCACGACCGAAGTGCAGATCGAGAAGCTTGCACACAGGATCGCCAAGTCGCGCGACGTGCTCTATCTCGGCCGGGGCACCAGCTTCCCGCTCGCGCTCGAAGGCGCCCTGAAGCTGAAGGAGATCTCCTACATCCATGCCGAGGGCTACGCCGCCGGCGAGCTCAAGCACGGACCGATCGCGCTGATCGACGAGACCATGCCGGTCGTGGTGATTGCGCCCTACGATCGCGTGTTCGAGAAGACCGTCTCCAACATGCAGGAAGTCGCCGCCCGCGGCGGCAACATCATCCTGATGACGGATGCCAAGGGCGCTGCGGAGGCGACGGTCGATTCGCTCGTCACCATCGTCATGCCCGACATGGCGGCTGCCTTCACGCCGATGGTCTATGCCGTTCCCGTGCAGCTCTTGGCCTACCACACGGCGGTGGTGATGGGCACCGACGTCGATCAGCCGCGCAACCTCGCGAAATCGGTGACCGTCGAATAGGCAGGGTGAGCGCAGAAGGAGAGCAGGCGCGGTCGCCTTGCACCTTCAAAAATCTGCTAGAAGACCCTAGCTAGAGTGCTGCGACCGACTTGGAACCCGAATGACCGCCCGCGACGACGCGTCCCCGCCTGTGCCTGCCGAAGACCTGCCGCCGGAGCCGCATACCGGCCTGATGGGCCGATTCCGCAACTATTTCCTCACCGGGCTCGTCGTTACGGGACCGATCGCGATCACCCTCTATCTGGTCTGGTGGTTCGTCACCTGGGTCGATGGCGTGGTGCGACCGTTCGTGCCGCTGGCCTATCGGCCGGAAACCTATCTGCCGTACGGCGTTCCCGGCTGGGGACTGATTGTCGCATTTTTCACGCTGACGCTGGTCGGCTTCCTCGCGGCCAATTTGATCGGCCGGACCCTGGTCGATGTCGGCGAGACTTTCCTCGGCCGCATCCCGGCCGTGCGCGCCATCTACCGCGGCCTGAAACAGGTGTTCGAGACGCTGTTCTCGGGCAAGGGGTCGAGCTTCCGGAAAGTGGGTCTCGTCGAGTTTCCCTCGCCGGGCATGTGGTCGATCGTGCTGATCTCGCAATCGCCGAGCGAGGACATCGCCCGCAGCCTGCCGGGACAGGAGGAGCATGTCTCGGTGTTCCTGCCGTGCTCGCCCAACCCGACCACCGGCTTCTTCTTCTATGTGCCCAAGAGCAAGATCATCGAGGTTGAGCTGAGCGCCGAAGATGCCGCAACCCTGATCATGTCGGCCGGCGTGGTGCAGCCGGGATCGAGCCCCGATCCGAAGAAGGTCGCCGCTCTTGCGGGCGTAGCGAACGCCGCCCGCATTGCCAATGCCGCCGCCGTGCGCCCCGAGCCCGTCGAGGTGGAGTGAGCGTCAGTCATTCCCCCGCGGGATGGCCGGCATTCGCTTTGCGGTTCCCTTACTCTGCTATCATTCCAGACGGCGAAGCGCAGATCGCCTTCGCATTCGAACTGGAGTGAGCCATGTCCCCAACCATCGCGATCCTCGCACCCGGCGCCATGGGCAGCGCGGTTGCCCGCCGCCTGAGCGAGAACGGCGCGCGCGTGCTGACCTCGCTGAAGGGGCGTAGCGAGCAAACCGCAAAGCGCGCCGCGGAGGCGGGCATGATCGCCGCGGAGGATGCCGACATCGCGGGCTGCGACATCATCCTGTCGATCGTGCCGCCGGGCGAGGCCGTGGCGCTCGCCGAGCGGCTGGCCGCCGTGATCGTGAGGCGGGAGAAGAAGCCGCTGGTCGTCGACTGCAACGCCGTCAACGTCGCTACCGTGCTGGGAATCGAGGACATCATCGGCTCGGCGCAGGCACCGTTCGTCGATGCCGGCATCATCGGCTTTCCGCCGCAGCCCGGCAGCAAGGGGCCGGCGTTCTACGTGTCCGGCGAGCACGCACAGGACCTCGCTGTGCTAAAACAGCTCGGGCTCGACCTGCGGATCGTCGAAGGCCCGGTCGGCGCAGCCTCTGCGCTGAAGATGTCCTATGCCGGCATCGTCAAGGGTCTCGCCGGCATCGGCTCGGCCATGGTGCTTGCGGCCACCAAGGCCGGCGCAGCCGATGCGCTCCGCGACGAGCTCGCGCTCAGCCAGCCCGCGATCTTGGCGCGGCTGTCCACCGCATTGCCGGACATGATCCCAAAGGCCTATCGGTGGGTCGCGGAGATGCGGGAGATCGCTGGGTTCCTCGGGCCGGACCATCCAGCCAGCCAGATCTACGAGGGTTTTGCGCGCTGGTTCGAGCATCTCGCCGAGGATGCCAAGGGCGAGGGGGCAGATGCCGCGCTGCTGAAAGCGTTCGCCGTCAAGACGGTGTAGCGCGTACCCACTGGTCCGATTGCACCCGGTATGCCGCGCGAGGACTTGCGCTGGCTCATGGTCCGGCGTCAGTCAGTCCAACCGCGCCAGTGGGTCGGCTGAATGTCGGCGTGCGCTTTGCCCCGACCGTCAACCCAATTGGACCCATCCTTGTGACAGGGAAAAGGAAGCGCATGGACGATGCCGTCAAAGTCCAGCGCGCAGATTTCGAGATCTCGGTCTGATGGAGCTGTCGAAGTGGGCTGCCATTCGGCGGAGATGAGTTGCATGATCTAACCTCCCGCAGTGATACAGGGATGGCTCCTGCGATGCCCAACGATAGCACAAGCGGTCCATCCTTGAATGTGAACCAGTTCGCAACGAAGCAGCTAAACCGCACCCTTTCATTTGGCGGCGCCCGTTGCGTTGTCCTTGCTTCGCAGCGCCCGCGGTATTGCCAGGCAGACATCAACGACCAGATCAGCCAGTCAATCAAGTCATGGTCCCTGGCATAAAGCACCGGATCGATACGTCCGGATAGAAGTCGTTGTAGACCGGCCAGACCACGGTGCGACCGATCTTGTTCGGTGCGGTGATGATGGCATCGTTCGGCACATCGACCCAGATCATAACCTTCGAGCCGGCGTTTTCTGGCAGCCGTACGCGGTAGTGGCCGTCCTTTGTTTCCCAATCAACGTCTTCGACGGCGAGGCCGTCGGCGTACGAACAGCACAGACCCCTTCCGCTCGCCAAACTCTCAAACCACTCATGAAGCGCGGAGTCCTTGTAGCGTCCGTCGAGATCGCGCGCCGACGCCGGCAACATCACCATCGCGATCATCGCGCTGACAGCGCTTCGTGCGAGGCCGCACTCGAATGATCTTCTGCAACGCCGCCCCATGATACCTCCGGGTGAACGATCACCGTCTTGAAGTTTGTCCTTACCGGCCGCCAGTAGTTCACGAATTGAAAGTGAGGCCGAATGTCGCGAAACGCTGCCTGCGCTGAGATTTTCAACTCGCCATGCGCGAGCTTGACCTGCGCGTCTATCAAAGATGCATCTCGCAAAGAGAAGTCGCTTCGGTGATGGATTGCCGCGTCAAGCCTGGCAATGACGGGCCCCGTAGCGTCAGCCCGCACCGATCAGCGGGATCGCTTCGTCGCGCTCGTAGAGATAAAGCAGACAACGCAGCGCTTCACCGCGGTCACCTTGCAGCTTCGGATCGTCCTTCATGATGCGCAGCGCCTCGTCGCGCGCTTGCGTGATGAGCTGGCTGTGGACCTCGGAGCGCGCGATCCGGTAGCCGGGGAGGCCGCTCTGGCGCACACCCAGCACGTCGCCTTCGCCGCGCAGCTTCAAATCCTCCTCGGCGATCCGAAAGCCGTCAGTGGTCTCGCGGATCACCTTGAGCCGCGCTTTCGACATCTCGCCGAGCGGCTCGCTATAGAGCAGGAGGCAGGTGGAGGCTTCCGAGCCGCGTCCGATGCGGCCGCGCAACTGGTGCAGTTGCGCCAGGCCAAAGCGCTCCGCGTTCTCGATCACCATGATGGTGGCGGCCGGCACATCGACGCCGACCTCGACGACCGTGGTGGCGACCAGAAGTCCGATCTCGTGAGCGGCGAACTGCGCCATCACGCGGTCCTTCTCCGTGCCCTTCATCTGGCCGTGAACCAGGCCGACGCGATCGCCAAAACGCTTTTGCAGGCTCTCGAAGCGCTTCGTCGCATTGGTCAGATGCTCGGTGCCCTCGGCCTCGGATTCCTCGACCAGCGGACAGATCCAGTAGACCAGCTTGCCGGATTGCAGCGCGCGGGCGACGCCGTCCATGACCTCGGAAAGCCGGCTCATCGGCACCGCACGGGTGTCGATCGGCTGCCGGCCCGCCGGCTTTTCCCGCAGCTCGCTGACGTCCATGTCGCCGAAATAGGTCAGGACCAACGTGCGAGGGATGGGCGTGGCACTCAGCACCAGGACATCGACCGCTTCGCCTTTCGAGGTCAGTGCCAACCGCTCGCGCACGCCGAAGCGATGCTGCTCGTCGACCACCGCAAGAGCGAGACCCCTGAAGATCACGTCGTCCTGGATCAGCGCGTGGGTTCCGACCAGAAGATCGATCTCGCCATCGGCAAGCCGCGCAAGGATGTCGCGCCGCTCCTTGCCTTTCTCCCGCCCGGTGAGGATCGCAACCCGCAGGCCGGCGCGCTCGGCAAGCGGGGCGATGGTCTTGATGTGCTGGCGCGCCAGAATTTCGGTCGGTGCCATCAGCGCGGCCTGCTTGCCGACTTCCGCGACGGCGGCGGCAGCCAGCAGCGCCACCACTGTCTTGCCGGAGCCGACGTCGCCCTGAAGCAGGCGCAGCATGCGCACGGGCTGCTTCAAATCATCGGCGATCGCGGCCGCCGCGTTGCGCTGCGACGGCGTCAGCGCGTAGGGAAGGGCGTCGATGATGTTGTTGCGAAAATGGCCGTCGCCGGCGTTGCGCACGCCGGCCGGCCTGCGCAGCTGCGCACGGATCAGCGCCAGCGCGAGCTGGCCGGCGAGCAGCTCGTCGAAGGCAAGGCGCGACCAGAACGGCTGGTCCGGCAGCACGTCCGTCAGCTCGACCGGCTGGTGCACACGCGTGAGCGCTTCCGCGATGGGCGGGAAGTGGCAGCGGCGGATGACCTCGGGGCTGATCCATTCCGGCAAGGCCGGCAGCTTTTGCAGCGCCTGCGCGATCGCGCGCCGCAGTGAGCCAAGCGCCAGACCTTCGGTGAGCGGATAAACGGGATCGATGCCGGAGAGCTTTGCGATGGCCTCCTCGTCCAGCACGCGGTCGGGATGCACGATCTGCGGAATGCCGTCGTACATCTGGAGCGTGCCGGAGACGTAGCGCTTCTCGCCGACCGGGAGCAGCTTTTCGACATAGCCGGGCTTTGCTCGAAAGAACGTCAGCACGACGTCACCGGTGTCGTCGCTGGCGTAGACGAGATAGGGCGCGCGCGCATTGCGCGGGGGCGGCGGGCGGTGGCGATCGATCGTCACCTCCAGCGTTACCACGGTGCCGGGAACGGCATCGCTGATCTTCGGCCGCGCCCGGCGGTCGATCACGTTGCTCGGCAGGTGCAGCAGGAGATCGACCAGCCGCGGCGTCTCATCGCGGCTGAGCAGGTAGCGCAACAGCTTGTCCTGCTTCGGCCCGACGCCGGGCAGGCTGGTCACGGGAGCAAACAGCGGATTGAGCAGGCTGGGGCGCATGAGGCGAATCTAGGATCGTTCGTGCCCGTCATGCCCGGCTTTATGCCGGGCATCCACGGCTTTTTTCGTCGGCGAGCGCCCGGTCCATGATGGTTTGAAACCGCGCGCCGCGACAAGAAAGGGCTGACATCGGACGCCTCAGTCGCTATATCACCCCCGCCCGGCACGTCCGGGCTTTCGGCGTTGGACTGGATCTTACGAAAATGACGGGAACGACACGATCGAGCGGCGGCCTGGATGACCGGCGCAAGCGGCTTCTGTTCCGCTGCTGGCACCGCGGCACGCGCGAGATGGACCTGATCCTCGGCCGCTTTGCGGACGCCGAGATCGGCAATCTGTCCGAGGGCGAGCTGTCCGAGCTCGAGCGCCTGCTCGAGGTCAACGATCCCGACCTCTATGCCGCCATCACCGGCGACAAGGTGCTGTCCGCCGATGTAGCCGGCTCGTTGTTTGCCCGCATCAAGGCGTTTCCAATCGCGGATGGCAACGCATGAAACAGGCGTTGAAATCGCCAGCCGAGTTGCTGGCGCCCGGCCGCGTGCTGACGCTTGCCAATGTCGCCGAAGGCGCCGAGGGGCTCGTTGTCTCCGATCTTGCCCGCGCGATCGCCGCGCGGCCGAAGAAGCCCGCCGTCAGCCTCACGGTGATCTGCCGCGATGGTCCGCGCATGCAGCAGCTCGAGCGCGCGCTGCAATTCTTCGCGCCGGATCTGCCGGTGCTCCAGTTCCCGGCCTGGGACTGCCAGCCCTATGACCGCGTTTCGCCGCATGGTGGCATCCTGGCCCAGCGTCTGACCACGCTCGCGCGCCTTGCCTCGCTCACCGGCAGCGACAAGCCGCTGATCGTGTTGACCACCGTCAACGCCGTCGTGCAGCGCGTGCCCGCGCGCGACCTGGTCGCGGCCCAGGCGCTCTCGCTCGCGCCCGGAAACGTCGTGCCGATGGACACCATCGTCGCCTGGCTCGAGCACAACGGCTACAACCGCTCTTCGACCGTGCGCGAGCCAGGCGAATATGCCGTGCGCGGCGGCATCCTCGATCTGTTCCCGGCCGGGCTCGACCAGCCCGTCCGCTTCGATTTCTTCGGCGACAGCCTGGAATCGATCCGCACGTTCGACGCGGAGACGCAGCGCACGCTCTTGGACATGCGTTCGCTCGACCTGGTGCCGATCTCGGAATTCCAGCTCGTCACCGAGACCATCCGCCGCTTCCGCATGGGCTATGTCGCCGAGTTCGGCGCCCCGGAGCGGGACGATGCGCTCTATGAGGCCGTCAGCGAGGGCCGTCGCCATCCCGGCATGGAGCACTGGCTGCCGCTGTTCCAGGAGCGGATGGACACGCTGTTCGACTATCTGCAAGGCGCGGCGGTCGCGATCGAGCCGCAAGCCGAGGACGCGATTCGCGAACGCTTCAAGCAGATCCTCGATTACTACGAGGCGCGCCGCGATGCGCTGGAGCATCCAACCGGTGGTGCCGTCTACAAGCCGCTGCCGCCGGATCGGCTGTATCTGACCGAAGAGGAGTGGGCGAAGCGGGAAGGCGCCGTCCCGATGGTGCGGCTGACGCAGTTCGCGGTGCCCGCCGATGGCACCAGCGTCGTCGATGCCGGCGCGCGCAAGGGCCGCGACTTTGCGCCCGAGCGCAACGATGCCACGGTCAACGTCTTCGAAGCGGTGGTCGCGCATGTGATGGCCTTGCAAGCCCAACGCAAGAAAGTCGTCGTCGCGCTCTGGACCGAAGGCTCGCGCGACCGCATGACCTCGATGCTGCGGGACCACAAGCTGACGCATACGACCAGCGTCAATAGCTGGCGCACCGTTCAGGCGACGCCGCGCAACGAGACCATGCTTGCGGTGCTGGGCCTGGAGAGCGGCTTCGAGACCGACGAGATCGCGCTCATCAGCGAGCAGGACATCCTCGGCGACCGCCTGGTGCGGCCGCGCAAGGCGAGCCGCAAGCTCGACAATTTCATCTCGGAGGTGACGAGCCTTGCGGCCGGCGACATCGTCGTCCACGTCGATCACGGCATCGGCCGCTTCGTTGGCTTGCAGACGCTGGAGGTCGGTGGCGCGCCGCATGACTGTCTTGAGCTGCATTATGCCGCCGAGACAAAGCTGTTCCTGCCGGTCGAGAACATCGAGCTGCTTTCGCGCTACGGCTCCGACCAGACGACGGTCGAGCTCGACCGCCTCGGCGGAAGCGGCTGGCAGACCCGCAAGGCCAAGCTGAAGAACCGCATCCGCGAGATCGCAGGGGAATTGATCAAGATCGCTGCGGAACGCCAGCTCCACGAGGCGCCAAAGCTGCCGGTGCAGCCCGGCCTCTACGACGAATTCTGCGCGCGCTTCCCCTATGACGAGACCGAGGACCAGCTCGGGGCCATCGAGTCCACGCTGAAGGATCTCGAAAAAGGCCGTCCGATGGACCGCCTGATCTGCGGCGACGTCGGCTTCGGCAAGACCGAGGTGGCGCTACGCGCCGCCTTTGCCGTCGCGCTCGAAGGCAAGCAGGTTGCCGTGGTGGTGCCGACCACGCTGCTCGCCCGCCAGCACCACAAGACCTTCACCGAACGCTTCCGCGGCTTCCCCGTGGAGGTGTCGCAGGCCTCGCGCCTGATCCCGACCAAGCAGCTCAACCAGGTCAAAAAGGGCATTACCGACGGCTCGGTCGACATCGTGGTCGGCACCCACGCGCTGCTCGGCAAGGCGATCAAGTTCCGCGACCTTGGCCTCCTGATCGTCGACGAGGAGCAGCACTTTGGCGTCAGCCACAAGGAGCGCCTGAAAGCACTCCGCTCCGAGGTGCACGTGCTGACGCTGTCGGCGACGCCGATCCCGCGCACGCTCCAGCTCGCGCTCACCGGCGTGCGCGAGCTCTCGATCATCGCCTCGCCGCCGGTCGACCGCCTCGCGGTCCGCACCTTCGTCGCCCCGCATGATCCCCTGATGATCCGCGAGGCGCTGCTGCGCGAGCGCTATCGCGGCGGTCAGGCGTTTTATGTGGTGCCCCGCATCGACGATCTCGCCGAGGTCAAGGACTTCCTGGACAAGAACGTGCCGGAGATGAAGGTCGCGGTCGCGCACGGGCAGATGCCGCCCGCCGTGATCGAGGACATCATGACGGCGTTCTACGACGGCAGGTTCGACATCCTGCTCTCGACCACGATCGTCGAGTCCGGCCTCGACATTCCCAACGCCAACACGCTGATCGTGCATCGCGCCGACATGTTCGGTCTTGCCCAGCTCTATCAGCTTCGCGGCCGCGTCGGCCGGTCGAAGCTGCGCGCCTATGCGCTGTTCACGCTGCCGGCACAGCAGAAGATCACCGCGCAGGCCGAGCGCCGGCTTACCGTGCTGCAATCGCTGGAGACGCTCGGCGCAGGCTTCCAGCTCGCCTCGCATGATCTCGACATCCGCGGCGCCGGCAATCTGCTCGGCGAGGAGCAGTCGGGCCACATCAAGGAGGTCGGCTTCGAGCTCTATCAATCGATGCTGGAGGAGGCGATCGTCAACCTCAAGGCCGGCGTCTCCGAGCCCGCGGCCGACCGCTGGTCGCCGTCGATCACGATCGGCATGCCCGTGCTCATTCCGGAAGACTACGTCGGCGACCTCTCGGTGCGGCTGTCGCTCTACCGGCGGCTTGCCGATCTCGACACCGAGGAGGAGATCGAGAACTTTGCCGCCGAGATGCGCGACCGTTTTGGCGTGTTGCCCGACGAGGTGCGCTATCTCTTCAAGATCGCGGCGATCAAGGCCTATTGCCGGCGCGCCAATGTCGAGAAGGTCGATGCCGGCCCGAAGGGCGCGGTCATCGTCTTCCGCGACAACTCCTTTGCCTATCCCGACCGCCTGGTGTCGTTCATCCGCAGCCACGGCGAGGCTGCGAAGGTGCGACCCGATATGAAGGTGGTATTCTTCCAGGACTGGGAGACTCCGGAGGAGCGTCTCGTCGGCACCACGGAAATCATGCGTCAGCTCGCGCAGCTCGCCGCGAGCAAGAAGGCGGCGTAGCTGTTGATGTGATGTTGTAGGGTGGGAAAGGCGCGTAGCGCCGTGCCCGCGATCTCACGATGAGTGCGACAGAAGAGGTGGGCACGCTTCCGCCTTCGCTCTTCGAGCTACGGCGGACAAGTCGCTTTGCCCACCCTACGGCATCGAGAGAATGGTTACGACGCCGCGCGGGACGGGTCCGCGCAGAGCCGTGCGAGCAGGGATCTCGCGTTATCTGACGGTGATAGCGAATCCACGCTGACCACGGGCTCGCTGCGCGGCTCGCGCTTGCCGTTGGAGGTATGGCGCA
This sequence comes from Bradyrhizobium sp. UFLA05-153, assembly GCF_054185185.1. Taxonomy (NCBI): domain Bacteria; kingdom Pseudomonadati; phylum Pseudomonadota; class Alphaproteobacteria; order Hyphomicrobiales; family Nitrobacteraceae; genus Bradyrhizobium; species Bradyrhizobium sp. UFLA05-153. The sequence continues at coordinate 99,111 of NZ_JBBIAM010000015.1, read as the reverse complement.
TCACGGCGGAGAGGCGGCGGGCGATCATGTGGGCGGTACGGAAATCGGTCTCCGCAAACACCACGATAACAGAGCCATCCTTCTGCGCGACGCCAAAATCCATCTGCCGCATCAACCGGCTCAGGATCCGAGCGGCATCCAACTGCGCGCGTGGATTGCGGGCATCGAAAGCAAAGCGCGCCACCGACAGACCGCCGCCGCGGGCCAGCGTCTGCTCGACCGCTTTGGAGAAATCGCGGGCAAAGGCTTCCGGCGTTAGCAGGCCGCTGCGCGGATCGAGCCAGCCGCCGGCGTCGATCGAGCGCAGCGTACGGCTGAACTGTGCCTCCATCGCGTGCTGACGGATCAGCGGCAATGCGTTGGCTGCGATCTGTACGGGCTCGCCGGGGATGAGCTCGAGGTTCGGCAGGTCGTAAGTCTGGGTGAGCTGATGCGCAGTGACGATCACGGGCATGTTGCGGAAGCGGGTGTCTTCCGCAAGCACCGTGAGGAAGGCATCCGCGACACGCGCAGTAAAGCCTTCGGCGAGCACGACCCCGTCGATGTCGCGGGTGTTGAGATGCTTTGCTGCGGCTTCGATGCTGAGAGCTCCGATCACGCCCATGCGCTCGCCGAGCGCGACCGACAGCGCCGGATAGGCGGAGCCGCGGCCGATCAGCAGGACGGTGGCATCGCGCGCAGGGTCGGAGTCGGGCAGCGAGACCTTTGCCTCGGGCAGGCGGCGCAACACGGTCGCGTGCAGCGTCCGGACGCGCATCGCGGCGCGCAGCCGCGCAATGAGGCGGTCGGAATTGTTGCCGCGCAGCGTGAACGGCAGTGCGTTATGCGGCAGGGAGGCCTGGGGATCGACGATGATCAGTGGCAGATAGAGCGTCTGGCCCGCGATCGCCTTTGCGACCGTGGCAAGGTGCGGCTCATGTCCGCCGGCAAGCGCCGCGACGACAGCGGCGGGCTGGACCTCTTCGACTGCGCGTGCAGCGCTCGCCCAATCGCTGTCGATGACGGGAAAAAGCCGGGCCTCGTCGAGCGCCGAAATGAAGGCCGGCCGTTGGGCATTGGAGACAAAGACGATCGGGCCCGCCTGGGACATCTCAAGCTCTGATTACGCACGCGAATGCCGCGCAATCTAGTTCGGCCGCCTTAATGCCCGGTCAACGGAAGCGATGAAAGGCGCTTCAACTGGGCCCGGTGCGGTCGCGAAACGCCTCAACCATCAGGGGGTTAAGCCCGAGTTCGCTGAGTGCTTCGCGGGCCCTTGCATTGTCCTGGGCGCGCCCGGCCAGACGGTGCCCGGAGAGCCGGTCGGGCAGTGCCGTGAGCAGGGCGCCCTGGCCGAGCCGGCGTGCCCATTCCTGCAAGTCGTTGGACAGGAACCGGTAGCCGCCGACGGCCATGATACCGGAGGGGGGCGCTGTGATGCAGATCGCGCCGCTCGGACGATCGAGCCGCGCGGCGTAGCCGGTGTCGACATAGTCGCGCGGCGGCTGCGCGATTAGCGTCTCGCCCACCGGTTGCGGCGGGGCATAGGCCGCGATCGGCACCATCGGCCCGCGCAGGCCAAGCGTGCACTTCGGCGTCAGCAGGATCTCGCCGGCGACCGAGGAGCCGGACTGCTCCCGCGGCGCGCCATGCGGCCCCGGCATCACCGCCACGGGCATGCCGTCCTCGCCGCGCCGGGCCCCGAACAGGCCGGCCTCGCCGAACAAATAGACGTCCGTCAGTGGCGCATGCGGCGCGATCCAGGCATCGCTAGCCGCGACCTGCTCCGGTGCGCGCCACAGGCCGACGACGTTGCGCAAACTCGGCATTCGCGCCGCGAGATCGGCCTCGCCGAGCCGGAAGGCGAGCGGGGCGGGTGCGATCAGCACCTCGCAGCCCTGCTCGTTGACTTGCTGCTCCAGCACCTCGCTGTCGAAGGGATGATGCAGCGCCAGCGTTCCGCCCGACAGCAGCCAGATCGCAAGCGAGGAGGCGAGGCCGGCAAACGACATCGGCGTGAACGCCGACATGATGGTCGCGCCCTGCGGAATGTCGGCTTCGAGCGACATCGCGAGCCCGCCCGCGATGATGCTGAAATGCGGTCGCGGCACCGGACGAAAGCCTTCCGCAGTGACGTCGAAGGAGATCATCGCCGCCTTGCGGCCGTCCTGGATGACGCTGCGCGTCGTGCCGGGCGCGCGCGAAAGAACGTCGTCGAGCGAGGCCATGCCTTCGGGCAGGTCGGTGCCGAAACCGCAGACATGACGGATGGAGAAGGCTTCCGCCGCGGCATGCATGGCGAGATCGGCGTAGATGACGCCGTCGACCTTGCTCATGGTGACGATCGCACGCGCCGCGGTGCGGTTCAGCGCCGCGGTCAGCTCCGCGTGCCGCCACAAGAGCGGCAGCACGGCGACGACGAGGCCGGCGCGCTGGGCCGCGAGCACCGTGAGCACGAACTCGACGGTGCTCGGCAGCTGCACGGCGATGACGGAGTTGGCGGACAGGCCGGACTCGACGAAATGGGCCGACAGCGCCTCGATCGCCCGATCGGCTTCGGCATAGGTCAAGCGCCTGGGCAGATGCCCGGTGATGCGAATCTTGTTGAGGGGATCGAACAGCGCAGGCCCATGCGGCTGACGGGCCAGCGTCCGTTGGAACAGCGTGTCGAGCGTCGGCGATACGGCTGGCTGGTTCACGGCATCACGTCGCTTGCTAGTGGCCTTGTTGCTTGCTCGGGGCGTCCGCCTTCTGCCACCAGGTCTCCGGCAGATAACCGGACAGCGCGGTAGCCGATGGCCGTTCTATCCGATTCCAGCGCGCGATCCATTGCTCCGATACGTTAAACAGGGGGATCGTGTAGAAGCCGGCGATCAGGGCGCGGTCGAGCGCCCGGACGGCGGTGACGAAATCGGCGTGATCACGGGCCTCCAGCAGGGCTGCGATCATCGCGTCGACCGCCGGGTCCTTCGCGCCCATGTAGTTGCGGGTGCCAGGATTGTCGGCGGCGGCGCTGCCCCAGTAGAACGACTGTTCGTTGCCCGGCGAGAGTGACTGGTCCCAGCGGTTCTGGATCATGTCGAACTCGTAGCCGAGCCGGCGCTGGTCGAACTGCACCGGATCGACCGCACGCACGGTTGGCTCGATGCCGGCGCGCTTGAGGTCACGAGCAAAGGCGAGCGCAATGCGCTCCTGGTCGCGCGTCGTCACCAGGATCTCGAAGGTGAAGGGGGCTTTCGTTGCGCGGTTACGCAGCACCGTGCCGTCGAGATCGTAGCCCGCCTCCGACAACAGCTTCAGCGCCGCGCGCAGCGTCGCGCGGTCACGCCCGGAGCCATCGGTCACCGGCAGGCGATAGCTGCCGTCCATGACGTCTGGCCGGATCTGCGCCGCGAATGGTTTCAGAAGTTCCTGTTCGCGCGCGTCGGCGGGGCGGCCATAGGCCGACAGATCCGAGCCCGCGAAGTAGCCGGCCACGCGCGAATAGAGCCCGAAGAAGTAGCTGCGGTTGACCAGCTCGAAGTCGAACAGCAGCGTCAGCGCCTGGCGCACGCGGATATCTGCAAACATCGGGCGGCGGGTGTTGAACACCAGGAATTCCGAGGGCTGCGGCACACCCGGCTTGATGGTGTCGCGGATCACTTCGCCGCTTCTGACGGCGGGAAAGTCGTAAGCGTCGTGCCAGCGCAGCGGTTCGGTCTCGACGCGAAAGTCATAGAGGCCGCGCTTGAAGGCTTCGAACTGGCCATTAGCCTCGCGATAATAATCGAGCCTGATCTCGTCGAAATTGTAGAGGCCGCGATTGACCGGTAGGTCGCGGCCCCAATAATCGGGGTTGCGGGTCAGCGTCACGCTGGTGCCGGGCTTCACGGCCGTGACGCGATAGGGGCCCGAGCCGACTGGACCGGACATCGTCGTCTCCTCGAAGGTCGCAACATCCACGGCGTGCCTGGGCAGGATCGGCATCAGCCCGAGGATCAGCGGCAGTTCCCGGTCATTGGCCCCGGCAAGATCGAAGCGGACGGTGAGGGGATCCAGCGCCTCCGCCTTGGCGACCTTGGCGTAATATTGCCGGTGGTTGGGCCGGCCATGGTCGCGCAGGAGTTGCCAGGAGAACAGCACGTCGTCGGCCGCGACCTGTGTTCCGTCTGAGAACCGCGCGCGCGGATCGAGGTGGAATGTCACATAAGTCCGGTCGTTGTCGGTTTCGACCGTCTTGGCGAGCAAGCCGTACAACGTGAAGGCCTCGTCATTGCCGCGCGCCAGCAGGCTTTCGACGACGTAGCTGCGGACCTGCTGGACCGCGATGCCCCGGACGATGAAAGGATTGAGGCTGTCGAAGGTGCCAAGCGCCGACCAGATCAGCCGGCCGCCCTTGGGCGCATCGGGGTTGGCGTAGGGCATATGCGTGAAATCGGGCGGTAGCGCCGGCTTGCCATGCATGGCAATGGCGTAGCTTTCGGCCGCTTTTGCCGGAACGGACGTCAAGCCCGCAAACGCAAAAGTAAGCGCCACGCAGGCCGCGGCGGCTAAGCGCGCGCTCTCAGACATGAACAACGGCGCGCAGCATGATTCGGGGACCGGTCACGCCCAAACCCTAGCATAGGCCTTCGTCTTAAGCCTCTCTGCCCACTTCAAACATGCTTGTCGGCATTGATCTTTTCGTCCGCCACGTTAAGAAGGCGGGCAATCGCGCAGGAGCGCCGAACTTGTCACGTTTCCGCCTCTATTGATGGGGAGACAGCCGCGCAAGGCGGCTCGGTATCGGTGCTTAGGAGCGGTTCGGGCACTTCCCGTTCAGAAAGGGTTTTCCGCAATGAATTTCCGTATTTTGGCCGCGTCGGTCCGGCCGCGCGGGCGCCTTCTCGCCCTGTTGACGGCCTCGGCACTGGCAGTTCCGTTCGCCGCCCAGGCTCAGACCGCAACGCCTGCTCCGGCGGCGCCGAAGGCTGCTCCGAAAGCAGCGCCGAAGGCAGCTCCCAAGGCGCCTGCGCCCGCCGCACCGGCACCGCAGGCCCAGGGCCAGGCACCCGCCGCCGGCGCTCCGCCGGCCGGCGCGCCGCCTGCCGACCAGCAACAGCAGCAGGTCCAGCTGATCTACGCGCCCTGGACCAAGTTCTGCCTGAAAGGCCAGGACGCCAACGCCAAGCAGGTCTGCTTCACCGGCAAGGACGGCCGCATCGAGTCCGGCCAGCCCGTGATCGCCGCGGTGATCATCGAGCCGGAAGGCGAGCCGAAGAAGATCCTTCGCGTCACGCTGCCGCTCGGCATGCAGCTCGTGCACGGCACCCGCATCATCGTCGACAACAATCCGCCGCTGCAGAGCCCGTACGTGATCTGCTTCGCCAACGGCTGCATGTCTGACTATGAAGCGACGCCCGACCTCATCAGCAACCTGAAGAAGGGCCAGAACCTGGTGGTTCAGGCGATCAACGCCAATGGCGCGCCGCTGACGCTCCCGCTGCCGCTGGCCGGCGAGTTCGCCAAGGCCTATGACGGTCCGCCGACCGATCCGAAGGTGTTCGAAGAGAACCAGAAGAAGCTCCAGGAAGAGCTTCAGAAGAAGGCCGACGAGCAACGCAAGAAGCTCGAGCAGAGCGGTCAGGCGACGCCGGCACCTTCGGCCCAGAAGTAATCGGGCCGACGCAAGAACACGAAAAAGGCGCTCGATCGAGCGCCTTTTTTATTGGCTTGGTTGGCCGAATTCGTAAGGGATCAGTTGAGCGACGGATTGCGCGGGCGATAACCGCCCGACTTGTCCTTCACGAAGATCTCGGCGACCTGCGAATGCCGGATCGGCTCGCCGGAATCGTCGGGCAACAGGTTCTGCTCGGAAACGTAGGCGACGTATTCGGACTCCGCGTTTTCCGCGAGCAGATGGTAGAACGGCTGATCCTTGTGAGGCCGGACCTCCTCGGGGATCGACAGCCACCATTCCTCGGTGTTGTTGAATTCCGGATCGATGTCGAAGATCACGCCCCGGAACGAGAAGATCCGGTGGCGCACGACCTGTCCGATCTGGAATTTGGCGGTCCGGGCTTTAATCATGCTTCGTCGATAGACCAGGATTGTGGCCGATGCTAGTGCCCTTGCCTGGAATTAACCCGCGGAGGGCGGGCGGATAGCCTCGATTACCTTAGAAATCACTTCATAAATGGTCGATATCCTCAATCTAGCTCTACCTTATTTCGGTCTGATCTTCGTCGGTTTCGCCTGTGGCAAGGCCAAGTCCCTGCCGGAATCGGGCCTCGCCTGGATGAACTTCTTCCTGCTCTACGTGTCGTTGCCGGCGCTGCTTTTTGCAATCATGTCGAAGACGCCGTTCTCCGAGCTGAACAACCCGCCGTTTCTGGTTGCGACCACGCTGTCGACGGTTGCAGCGTTCAGCATCGCGCTGGTGGTCGGGAAGGTTCTCGGCCGCTTATCGCTGCGTGAGGCGACGCTTGCGGGGCTCTCCGGCGGCTACGGCAATATCGGCTATATGGGCCCGGGGCTTGCGCTCGCGGTGCTCGGACCGAAGGCTGCGGCGCCCACCGCGCTCATCTTCTGCTGCGACAGCATCTTCCTGTTCACGATCGTACCGCTCCTGATCGAGCTCTCCGACCGCGATCATCCCTCGATCCTGCACGCCTTCGGCGTCGTGCTGAAGCAGATCCTGCTCAACCCGCTGATCATGTCGGCCTGCTTTGGCGCGGCCGTCGCGGCACTCCATATCGAGCTGCCGGTCGCGCTCGATCGCACCATCACCTTCCTGCAAAATGCCGCCGCGCCGACCGCGCTGTTCGTGCTCGGCGTCACCGTGGCGCTGCGGCCCTTCGATCGCGTGCCCTGGGAGGTGCCGGGTGTGATCGCGGTTAAGCTGCTGATCCATCCTCTCGCATCATTCACGCTGATGCTGGCGTTCGGCCCGTTCGCGCAGCCATGGGCCGCGACTGCGGTGCTGATGGCCTCGCTGCCGCCGGCGCTGAACGTGTTCGTCATCGCGCGCCAGAATGACGCCTGGATCGAGTCCGCCTCGGTTGCGGTGCTGCTCGGGACGTTTGCGTCGGTGGTCACGCTGACCAGCGTGATGTGGTTTATCCAGACCGGACGGCTGGCGTTTCCGTGAACCACGGCTGGTGCCGCCAAACTACCGGCGCCAAATTACCGTCGCCAAGTTACCGTCGCCACGTCGGTGCGAGCCCCTCTCGCATCGCGAGGCGCCGCAACGGGCCGATGGCGCCGAGCAGGTGCATGCCGACAGCGCGGACCGGCTGCAGCGGCAGGAAATCGTTCAGCAGTGAACGGTTCGCCATATCGATCATGAAGGTACGGCTCAAGATGTCCGGACGGCGCGCCCAGTCGTAGCGCTTGAGCACCTCATCCGCACCGGGATCGCGGCCGGCCGCGATCGCCTCTCCAGCGAGCCTGGCGATATCGGCGGCATCCCGCAGGCCCAGATTGAGGCCCTGCGCGCCAATCGGGGGAACCACATGGGCGGCTTCGCCGACGAGGGCGATGCGGTCGCAGGCGAAGGATTTCGGCCGCTCGATCGCCAGCGGAAACAGGTTGCGGCCCGGTTCCACGCGCATCTGGCCAAAGATGAAATGCGATTGCTTCTCGATCGCCGCCGAGAGCTCTTCGTCGCTCAGGGCCCTGAGCCGCTCGGCTTCCGCAGGCGAGGCGACCCAGACGATGCTGCAACGATCGCCCGGCAGCGGTACGAACACGCAGGGGCCGTGCGGGGTATGGAACTCGGTCGAGACGCCCCGATGCGGCCGGGAATGGCTGACGTTGAAGGTCAGCGCCGTCTGCCTGAGATCGCGCCGCGTCACGTCGATGCCGGCGGCCTCGCGGCACAGCGAATGCCGGCCGTCGGCGCCGACCACGAGGTGCGCCGTCAGATACTGCCCCGCGGCGGTGTGGATCGCGACATCCTCGGCCTCGGTGAGGACGCTGTCGGCCTCGTCATCGAAGCGAACGAGATTGGCCAGCTCGGTGGCACGCGCCTCCAGCGCCAGCATCAGCGAGCGGTTGTCGATGTTGTAGCCGAACGCGTCGAGCCCGATCTCATGGCAGGAGAACCGCACCTCCGGCGCGCGGATCAGGCGGCCGGTATCGTCGACGAGCCGCATCGCCTCGAGCGGCGCGGCCTTGTCGCTGCAGCGCGACCAGACCCCGAGCCCGTCCAGGAATTCAACGGAGCCGCCGAGCAGCGCCGTGGTGCGGTTGTCGGAATAGGGCGCGCGCCGCGCCACCAGCGCCGTGCGTGCGCCGGTCTCCGCCAGCGCGATGGCCGCGGCGACGCCCGCCGGTCCACCGCCGATCACGGCCACGTCAAAAGGTGCTGCTAGATCTGTCATGACCGGACATTTGACATGCCCGGCGGCAAATTCAAGCCGCTTGTTTCGCGCGAATTTGTCGCGAATTGCGCGGCCGGATGTCGCCGCGGCTTATGTGCAAATCGTTCTCATTCTGATAGCACTGCGCCAGCCATGGACACCCCGCAGGATTCTCTCAACCCCACGCCGGCCGCCCGCGCCGCGGCCTTCTCCGTGCATATCTTCACGGCGTTCGGCGGCGCTGTGGCGCTGCTGGCGATGCTCGAGGCCGTGCGCGAGCATTGGGCGGCGATGTTTCAATGGCTCGGCGTCGCCCTCATCATCGACGCGATCGACGGGCCCATCGCGCGCAGGCTGAACGTCAAGGACGTGCAGCCGAACTGGTCGGGCGACGTGCTCGACCTCGTGGTCGATTTCGTCACCTACGTGTTCGTGCCGGCCTATGCGATTGTGGCGAGCGGCCTGTTGCTGCCGGTCGCGGCGCCGTTGCTCGGCGTCGCCATCATCGTCACCAGCGCGCTGTATTTCGCCGACCTGCGCATGAAGGCCGAGGACAATCACTTCCGCGGCTTTCCGGCACTGTGGAACGCTGCGGCATTCTATCTGTTCCTGCTGCACTGGTCGCCGCTATGGTCGACGCTGCTGGTTGCAGCGCTGGTCGTCCTGACCTTCGTTCCCTTCCACGTGCTGCATCCGGTACGCGTGGTGCGGCTGCGCTGGCTCACCATGTCGCTGATCGTGATCTGGGCCGCGCTCGGTCTCTACGCGCTGGAGATGGATTTCCAGGTCGGTGCCGCCACGAAGGTCGCGCTGTGCGCGATCGCGCTCTGGATTGTCGGCAGCGACGCCGTGATCAGGATGGCAAGATCCTTCGCATGATGCATCTCATCACCAGCCCGGAAGCCTGGGCCGCGCTTCTCACCCTGACTTCGCTCGAGATCGTGCTCGGCATCGACAACGTCATCTTCCTGTCGGTGATCGTCTCGCGCATCCCCGACAAGCAGGCGCACCGCGCCCGCCAGATCGGGCTCGCGCTGGCCCTGGTGTTCCGCATTATTCTGCTCAGCGTCCTGGTCTGGCTGATCGGCCTGACCCAACCGGTGTTCTTGCTCAAGGGGTACGATTTCTCCTGGCGCGACCTCATCCTGATCGGCGGCGGCCTGTTCCTGATCGCGAAAGCGACCCACGAGATCCATGCCGAGGTCGATGCGGATGACGAGGAGGGCGAGGACAATTCCGGCCGCCGCGCCTTCTTCTGGGTGATCGCCCAGATCGTCGTCATCGACATCGTGTTCTCGCTGGATTCCATCATTACTGCGATCGGCATGGCGCAGGACCTGGAGATCATGATCGCCGCCGTCGTGATCGCCTGCCTCGTGATGTACATTTCGTCCGGACCGGTTGCGCGGTTCGTTGCCGAGCATCCCACCACCAAGATGCTGGCGCTGGCATTTTTGGTGCTGATCGGCGTCGCGCTGGTGGCGGACGGATTCAAGTTTCACATTCCGCGCGGCTACATCTACTTCGCCATTGCGTTCTCGGCGGCGGTCGAATTCTTCAACGTGCTGGCCAAGCGCAATCGCAAGAAGGCCAGCAAATAGGCGGGTTTGTCCGGTCCGCTTCTTGCGTCGAGTTGACAACGCAGGCGTGATGGCTTTCGCTTGCACCAACAAGAACGAGGAGGTCGGTGATGACCAAAGCCGTCCGCGTGCACCAGGTCGGGGGTCCCGAAGCCCTGGTCTATGAGAGCGTCGACGTGCCGGCGCCGGGACCGGGCGAGGTGCGTATCCGCCAGCACGCGGTTGGGTTGAACTTCATCGACGTCTATTTCCGCACCGGGCTCTACAAGGCCCCGGGACTTCCCTTCATCGCCGGCAACGAGGCGGCGGGCGAGGTGGTCTCCGTCGGGCCCGGCGTGACGAATTTCCACCCCGGCGACCGCGTCGCCTACTACCACAATCTCGGCGCCTACACCGGCGAGCGCAATATCCCCTGGGAGAAGCTGGTCAAGCTGCCCGACCACATCACCTACGAGCAGGGCGCGGTGCTGATGCTGAAGGGGCTCACCGTCTGGTATCTCCTGCACAAGACCTTCAAGGTCGAGCCGCATCATCGCGTGCTGATCCATGCCGCTGCCGGCGGCATCGGCCTGCTCGCCTGCCAATGGGCGAGGTCGCTCGGGGCGCATGTCATCGGCACCGTCGGCTCGCGTCAGAAGGCGGAGCTTGCCGAGGCCAATGGCTGCGACCACGTCATCCTCTACAACGAGGAGGATTTCGTCGCGCGCGTGAAGCAGATCAGCCGTAACGAGGGCTGCGATGTCGTCTATGACGGCGTCGGCAAGGCGACTTTCCCCGGCTCGCTGTCCTGCCTGAAGCCGCGCGGCATGTTCGTCTCCTTCGGCAATGCCTCAGGCCCCGTGCCGCCGTTTGCGATCGCCGAGCTCAACAATCACGGCTCGCTGTTTGCGACACGGCCCAAGCTCAACGACTATATCGGCAAGCGCTCGGAATTGCTGGAAGGCGCCGACACGCTGTTCGCCGCCGTGATCAGCGGCAAGCTGCACGTGCCGATCAACCACGCCTATGCGCTGAAGGATGCGGCGAAAGCGCATATCGATCTGGAGAGCCGTGCCACCACGGGCGCGTCGATCTTGAAGCCGTAGGGGCGTCGTCATTCCGGGTTCGATGCTTCGCATCGCCCCGGAATGACAAGTTTGTGGCTCTCACGCCACCCTTCGCGCTGCGCCGGCCTTGGTCAAAATCGCATCCAGGCAATCGATCATCTCGGCGATCTCCTCGCGCGTTACGTTGAGCGCCGGCATGAAGCGCAGTGTGTCGACCTGCGGCGCATTGAGGAGGACGCCCTCTTCGAATGCCTGCGCGACGATCGCAGATGCGATCGGCAGTTTCAGGTCGAGCGCCAGGAGCAGGCCGCGGCCGCGCACTTCGCCGAGGCCATGCCGCGCCGAGACCTTCTGCAGCTCGCTCTCGAGCAACAGGCCGGTGTCGGCGACGGCCTTCAAAAATCCCGGTTTGCCGATCTCGTCGAGCACGGCGAGCCCAGCTGCGCACATCACGGGGTTGCCGTTGAACGTGCCACCCTGATCGCCATGCTCGAAGCATGAGGCGTGCTCGGTCGCGAGCAGCGCGGCGAGCGGCACGCCGCCGCCGATGCCCTTGCCGAGCGTCATGATGTCCGGCGCAATCCCGGCATGCTCGTAATGGAAGAGCTTTCCAGTCCGGCCCATGCCGGTCTGGATCTCGTCGAAGATCAGCAACAGGCCATGGGCCTTGGTGAACGCGCGCAGGTCCTGCAGGAACTTGTCGGTCGCCGGCCACACGCCGGCCTCGCCCTGGATCGGCTCGACCATCACGGCCACCGTGTTCGCGGTGATGAGCGCTTCGACGGAGGCGATATCGTTAAGTGTCGCCTTCTTGAAGCCTGAGACTTTCGGCTCGAACAGTGGCTCAAAGGCCTTCTTGCCCGACGCTGACATGGTGGCGAGCGTGCGGCCGTGGAAGCCGCCCGCGAAGGTGATGATCTCGAACGCGCCGCCCTTGTGCACGCTGCCATATTTGCGCGCGAGCTTGATGGCGCCCTCATTGGCCTCCGCGCCGGAATTGGCGAAGAACACCTGGTCGAAGCAACTGTTCTCGACGAGCGCCTGCGCAAGCTTGAGGCTCGGCTCGTTGTAGAAGGCCGGGCTCGGCGTCAGCAGCCGCTTGGCCTGAGCCGCAAGCGCGTGGGCGACCGCCGGCGGCGAATGGCCGAGGCAGTTGACCGCCCATCCCTGCACGAAATCGAGATAGCGCTTGCGGCTGTCGTCCCAGAGGTAGGAGCCCGCGCCGCGGACGAACACGGCCTTCGGCCGCGCGGTGATGTCCATCAGCGCATCATACGGATGGGTAGCGTTGGTCATGTCAGACTCCTCTTGGGCAGGGACAATCTTCGGGAAAAAGACGCGCGAAAAAGCGAAGGCCGCACTTTGCGGGTGCGGCCTTCACGAAAACTCTGCTGATTTCAAATGTTCAGCGGCGTCGTCGGACATGGCGCAACCCATCATCGTCACGGGTGCGACGACGGAAAGCTGCGCGGCGATGGGTCCGAGAAGAGATCATGGGGCGCGGCCATACAGCCGAAGGGCAGGGCTTGTCAAGCCGGTTCGCGAGCAACGACGGCCCAATGCTGCGCCGGCTCTAGCTGAATCGCGGCGACTCCTCCGCGTCGTCATTGCCCCAATCGGCATCGGCGATCGACTTGTCGATCAGCTCGCCGCGCAGGAGCGCGAGTTGCGGTAGCGGACTACTTGATGCCCCAGCGCACGAACTCGTCGGCGACTCCGAACCAGATCGATTTCCCGGAAGCCGCATCGCTGTTGGCGCCGACGACGTCGCCCTTCTTGCGCTTGGCGATGCTGCGTCCGTAGAACGCAATCGCGAGGTTCGGATTGATCTTCAGCGCGGCATCAAAGCCACTGATGGCTGCATCGAGATCGCCGAGCTTCAGGTGGCAGAACGCTCGGTTGTCGAGTGCGAAGGCATCATCCGGGCTGGTTCGCAGCGCCTGGTCGCAATCTATAAGCGCCGCCTGCAATTGCCCGACGATCGCACGCAGCATGCAGCGCGCTCTGAACCCGTTGGGAACGGTCGGGTCGGCGTCGATCGCGCGATCGTAGTCCTCCAGCGCGCGGGCGTAGTCGCGCCGATCGAAATAGACATTGGCGCGACTGAAGTAGGCGTCTCCCGACGCCGGATCGAGCTTGATGGCCTGATTGTAGTCAGCGAACGCGTGGTCATAGTCTCGCTTGGCCAGATAGGAGTTGCCGCGAAAGCTGTAGAACGACGCTTCATCGGATTTGAGCCCGATCGCACGGTCGTAGTCGGCGAGTGCATGGTCGTGGTCGCCGAGGTCGGCATAGGCAACGCCGCGATAGAACCAGACGGCAAAGTCGTCCGCCTTGAGCTCGCCGGCGCGATTGAGATCGGCAATAGCTCGTTCCGGATCGCCGTTGCGCCGATAGGCGTGGCCGCGGTTGAGGAGGGCCACTTCATCCGATGGGTCGCGCTTGATCACCTCGCTGAAATCCGCGATCGCACGTTCATTGTCGCCCGAAAGGAGATAGGCGGTGGCGCGGCTGAGATAGGCTTTTGACGTGTCCTGCGGGGGTGGATTGGCTTGCAGGACGGCCGTGCAGCCTTCGATGCGCTCGTCGAAGCGGATCATTTCCTTTGTGAAGCACTGTTCGCGCAGCTCGGACGGTGAGGGCGTCTGCGCCTCCGTCGAGGTGGTAGCGGCGAGCGAGGGCACCAGCAGCGCGAGAACGGCCGCAAAAGCCCTGAGATCAGCCCAAAAGTCAGGTTTCATCGATCGCGTCCGCGCCGAACCATTTTCACGCCCGCGTGTTTGTACCAATCAGGCGCCGTTTGGTTCGAACCGGGCCGGCGACCTGCGCGACCAAGTAGACATCTTCATTCCGTCAGGCGCGCCCCCTTGTCCGATCCCTCCTATTGCATCGATGTCGACAGCATCCGCCGGGCCTTTCCACCCGGCACCGAGGTGCCAGCCCTGCTGCTGGATTTTGCAGGCTGGCTCGAGGGGCGCCCGTGGGGCAGCGTCGGCTGCTTCGATCTGCGCGGGCAGTTCGCCGATACCGCTCCGGTCTTCGACAGCAGCCCCTTGCGCGACAAGTTCGCTCTGTTCATGCGGCTACCGGACGGCTCGGCCGTCGGCGCCTGGTATGGCGAGGGCCTGGACAGAGCCGATCCGCCCATCGTCGGACTTGGATCGGAAGGCGAATACGACATTCTCGCGCCGTCGCTGCCACGGCTGATCGCCAAGCTCGCTCGCCAGGAGTTCCAGCGTACCTGGCATGATCTGGCGCCTCACGAAGAGGTGGAATGCGAGACCGTCGAGCTTGCGCAGTGGCTGGCAAGGCGACTTTCCGATGTCGGGCTGACGCCACTGGAAGAGGCGTTATCGGAGCTGCCTGACTTTCGCGGCTTTGTCGACAGATGGAGCAGGGAGCGCGAGACCTATTGGGCGAACCATCCCATGATGGCCGAGCTCGGCTGGCGCCTCGCTGCGCATCTGCCGAAAGGAAAAAATCCCTGGGACAAGACACGGTTCGAAGTCGCGATCGTCGGCGCGCAATATCAGGCGCGCGTCATGCGTGCCGGTCCGCAGTCGTTCAAGGAGGAGAAGGCGATCGAACCGTTGCTGCGTGAGTTGCGCGACGACATGCGCCGCGCGCAGCCGGAGCTCGGGCTTTGGTATTCGATGGATTTTGGCCTCTACGCCGACGGCCGCGTCATGCCGCGCTTCGACTATGACGAGCGCCCGACGATCGACGACGTCCCGGCGGAGCTGTCCGAGGCGAAAGCCGATCTCGCCCGTGCGCCGCGGCCGGAGCGCTGGGTGCCGACCTGGCTTGCTGCCGACTGACCTCGGCCCGAACGGCTCGCGACCATTAAGTCTTTGGTTAATATTCTCTTGCTATTCACTGTCCGCTTCGAATGGGGGGAGCGGATGAGATTCTTCGGGCGGCAGACGAGCCAGGATCGCGACGGCCAGATCTGGCAAGCAGTTTTCGAACGTTCGGTTGATGCGATCATGGTCCTGGCGGGACCCAAGATCATCGCCTGCAACGAGGCCGCGGTCAGATTTGGCGGCTATCGCAGCAAGGCCGATCTGTTGTCCCGGTCGCCGGCCGATATGGCTCCCGAATTCCAGGCGGATGGCCGCCGCTCGTCGGAGTGCGTCAAGGAGACGCTCGCGCGGGCGATGAAGGACGGCCACGCCCGCTTCGAATGGCTCACGCGCCGAGCGGATGGGCAGATGGTTCCGGTGCAGGTCACACTCGTTCCCGCGGAGATCGATGGCCAGCCCGTCGTCATCAGCTATCGGCGTGACTTATCGGAGCTGATTGCAGCGCGGGAAGAGAAGAAGCGCGCCATCGCCAAACTTGCCGGCGAATTCGAGGAAACCATCGGCTCCATTGCCAATGCCGTGTCGTCGGCTGCCAAGGACGTAGAGGTGACTGCGGGCTCGTTGAGCTCGACTGCCGAGAGCGCTGCGCAACGCGTTTCGACCGTCGCGGCCGCATCGGCCGAGGCGTCGACCAATGTTCAGTCGGTGGCCGGTGCGACCGAAGAACTGTCGAGCTCGGTTGCCGAGATCAACCGTCAGGTCACGACCTCGTCGAGCATTGCTGCCGAAGCGGTGGAGGCCTCCGCACGTACCAATGATCTCGTGAAGAGCCTGTCGGAGGCGGCAGCCAAGATCGGGGCGGTCACCGAGATGATCAATGCGATCGCAAGCCAGACCAATCTTCTGGCCTTGAACGCCACGATCGAGGCGGCGCGAGCCGGTGATGCCGGTCGCGGTTTCGCCGTCGTCGCTTCCGAGGTCAAGAGCCTGTCCAGCCAGACTGCCAAAGCCACCGAAGAGATCAGCGCACATATCAGCGCCATGCAACGTGCAACGGACGATACTGTTGCAGCCATCCAGGGAATTGGCGGGACGATCGGACAGATCAGCGATATCGGCAAATCGATTGCTATCGCCGTCGAGCAGCAGGGTCAGGCAACGCAGGAGATCGCGCGGTCCGTGAGCCAGGCGGCGGCAGGCACCAGCGGGGTCGCCGCAAACATCAATGCCGTCACGCGCACGATCGATGCCACGGGCACTGCTGCCAATGACATGCTCGGCGCTGCCGGTGAATTGTCACGGCATGCAGTTGCGTTGCGCGACAAGGTGGCCGGTTTCCTGAAGGACGTGCGCGCCGCGTAACGCGTCGCGCTCAGGTGAAGATCAGAATCCGGCGACGCTGCCGTGCAGATCGTAGGCACCGGCGCGCTCGATCTTGGCGGTGACGATCTCGCCGACCCGCAACGGGCGGCGGCTCGAGAGATACACCGCGCCGTCGATCTCCGGCGCATCCGACTTGGAGCGGCCCTTGGCAACGGTCGGGCCGACCTCGTCGATAATGACCTGCTGCCGGGTGCCGACCTTGCGCTTGAGCCTGCGCGCGGAGATCTTCTGCTGGCGCGCCATCAACGCGTTGTAGCGCTCCTGCTTCACCTCATCCGGCACGGCGCCGGGCAGAGCGTTGGAGGTGGCGCCCGCGACCGGCTCGTATTTGAAGCAGCCGACGCGATCGATCTCGGCTTCATCAAGCCAGTCGAGCAGATAGGCGAAGTCCGCATCGGTCTCGCCGGGGAAGCCGACGATGAAGGTCGAGCGCAAAGCGAGATCGGGACATTCCTCGCGCCAGCGCTTGATCCGCGCCAGCGTCTTGTCCTGCGCCGCCGGTCGCTTCATCGCTTTGAGGACTTCGGGGCTCGCGTGCTGGAAGGGAATGTCGAGATAGGGCAGCACCTTGCCCTCGGTCATCAGCGCGATGACCTCGTCGACATGCGGGTAGGGGTAGACATATTGCAGCCGGACCCAGGCCCCTAGCTCGCCGAGCTCGCGCGCGAGATCGAGGAATCTGGCGCGGACCTGGCGTTCCTTCCACGGGCTCTCGGCATATTTGACGTCGACGCCATAGGCCGAGGTGTCCTGCGAGATGACGAGCAGCTCCTTGACGCCGGCGCCGACCAGCCGCTCGGCCTCGCGCAGCACATCGTTGGCGGGGCGCGACACCAAATCGCCGCGCAGCTTCGGGATGATGCAGAAGGTGCAGCGGTTGTTGCAGCCCTCGGAGATCTTCAAATAGGCGTAGTGGCGCGGCGTCAGCTTGATGCCCTGCGGCGGCACCAGGTCGAGATGCGGATTGTGCGCCGGCGGCAGCGCCCGGTGTACGGCGTCGAGCACGGATTCGTATTGCTGCGGTCCCGTAATCGAGAGCACGCCGGGATAGGCCTGCTCGATCTGCTCGGGCTCGGCGCCCATGCAGCCGGTCACGATCACCTTGCCGTTCTCGGCCATGGCCTCGCCGATCGCCGAGAGCGATTCCTGTTTGGCGCTGTCGAGGAAGCCACAGGTGTTAACGATGACGATATCCGCCCCGTCATGCTTGCGGGCAAGCTCGTAGCCCTCGGCGCGCAGCCGCGTGATGATGCGCTCGGAATCCACCAATGCCTTGGGACACCCGAGCGAAACGAAGCTGACCTTCGGCGCAGCCGTCTGATCCATACCTAAATCTGCCTGATTGACCGCTTGCAGCTAGTCCTAATTGCCCACAATTACAACCCTTTGCATGGGGCGCCGGCGTGCTATGGATGCGTCGCCGGGGGTGAGTTGAGCGATGAGCGCCGAACAGTCGCCTAAAATTGTGATTGTCGACGAAAGCCCGATCCGGGCCGCGATCCTCGAGGAGGGGTTGCGGGAGGCGGGCTTCACCCAGGTCGTGCATATCAGCGAAATGCAGAGCCTCCTGGCGCGCATCTATGCCGTCGACCCCGATATCATCCTGATCGATCTGGAAAACCCCAGCCGCGACGTCCTGGAACAGATGTTCCAGGTGAGCCGCGCCGTGCGCCGGCCGATCGCGATGTTCGTCGACCAGAGTGATTCGGCCTCGATCCAGGCCTCCGTGGAGGCGGGGGTATCCGCCTACATCGTCGACGGGCTGAAGAAAGAGCGCATCAAGCCGATCCTCGACCTCTGCGTGTCCCGCTTCAACGCCTTCGCGAAACTCCAGGAGGAGCTGGAGCGCACCAAATCGCAGCTCGAGGACCGCAAGATCATCGAGCGCGCCAAGGGCATCTTGATGCGGGTGAAGGGCCTGACCGAAGACGAGGCCTACGTGCTGATGCGCTCCACCGCGATGCGCGAGAAGAAGAAGATCGGCGAGATTGCCCAGTCGATCATCACCGCGTCGGAGATGCTGAAATGACCGGACCACTCCGCATCGGGTTCATCCCGCTGGTCGATGCCGCCGCGCTGATCGTTGCCGTCGACAAGGGGTTTACCGCGGCCGAAGGGCTCGAGGTCGAGCTGGTACGCGAGGTCTCCTGGTCCAACGTCCGCGACAAGCTCAATATCGGCCTGTTCGATGCTGCGCATCTGCTCGCGCCCGTCGCGATCGCGTCTTCACTCGGGCTCGGCCACGTCAAGGTCCCGATCGCGGCACCATTCAACCTCGGCATCAACGGCAACGCCATCACGGTCTCGCCGCCGCTCCACGCTGCACTGATGGAGGAGATCGATGGCGACCGCTTCGATCCGATGGCGACCGCCAAAGCACTCTCGCGCGTGGTGGCGAAACGGCGCAAGGCGGGAGCTGAGCCGCTGACCTTCGGCATGACCTTCCCGTTCTCGACGCACAACTACCAGCTCCGGTTCTGGATGGCGGCGGCCGGCGTCGATCCCGACGAGGACGTGCGCCTCGTGGTGCTGCCGCCACCCTACATGGTCGACAGCCTCGCCAACGGCCATGTTGATGCGTTCTGCGTCGGCGCGCCCTGGAATTCGGTCGCCGTCGATCTCGGCGTCGGCCATATCCTGCATTTCGTCTCCGACATCCTGGTCCGTGCCGCGGAGAAGGTGTTGGCCATGCGCCAGGCCTGGGTGGAGAAGAATCCGGACGTCGTGGCCGCGCTGGTGCGTGCCGCGGAGAAGGCCGCAGCTTTCATCGAGCATCCCGACAACCGCGACGAGACCGCGCGCATCCTGGCGCAGCCGGAGCGGATCGGCGTCGATGCCGAAGTGATTCAGCGCACCCTGGGTGGCCGCCTGAAGATCTCGCCCGACGGCACGCTGCGTGAGAGCGGCCGCTATCTCCTGGTCGGCCGCGAAGGGGCAGGGCGGCCGGAGCCTGTCCAGGCTGCCTGGCTCTATGCGCAAATGGTGCGCTGGGGGCAGACCGCACTCAGCGAGGCGGCGCTGCGGACCGCCATGGGTGTGTTCCGGCCCGACCTCTATGACGCCGCGGTGGGGCAAAGCGGGGGCGGCAAGGACGTTGCCGGCGAGCCGTTTGGCGCCTTCGACGGAGCGGCTTTCGATCCCCAGGATCTGGCCGGTTATCTTGCCTCCTTCGAGGTTGCGCACCGCACCCGTTAGGCGCTGCCTACATAATGGGCGGCTCGATTCGAAGACTAAACTTTGGGCCATTGCTGCCCGATGCGGCATGAATACTGATCCATTTCATGCGCTGCACATAACACTAAGCTACTGATTTCACATAAATCCTGGATTTATGCTGCGTTGGCACACTCCTTGAATAGGGGAGAGCAAGCCGACCGGCGTGGAAGCTGGCGGCCTCAAGTCCATGATGGATTTCCGCAGCAACGAGGCTGATCGGATCGCCCCGGGTTCCGGCCAGGCCGCGTGTGCCTGAAATCGTGCTCCCAGCGATCAACGTCGTTTCAACCCGTTGTGGCCGCCCCGCGCGGCGCTGGAGCTTCGATATGGATTACGCAAAACCCTCCGACGTTGTGGCCTCGATGGTCGATGCCAGCCTGAAGAAGCTGGCGCTCGGCCCGCGCGACCTCCTGATCCGCGGTGCGATTTCCGGCGCGCTTCTCGGCGCCGCCACCAGCCTCGCGTTCGGCGCCGCCGTCACCACCGGCCAGCCGCTGGTCGGCGCTATCATCTTCCCTGTCGGCTTCGTGATGATCGTGCTGCTCGGGCTCGAACTCGTCACCGGCAGCTTCGCGCTGCTGCCGCTCGCGCCGCTCGAAGGCAAGTCGAGCTCGGGCGCGGTGATCTCCAACTGGTCGTGGGTATTCCTCGGCAATCTCCTCGGCAGCATCCTGTTCGGCGGGCTGCTCGCGATCGCGCTGACCAACATGGGCACGGCCGCGCCGACCGGCGTCGCCGCGCGCATCATTGCGATCGCCGAAGCCAAGACCGTCGCCAACGAAGCGCTCGGCACCGCCGGCATGATCAGCGTCTTCGTCAAGGCGATCCTCTGTAACTGGCTGGTCTGCATGGGCGTCGTGATGGCGATGACCTCGACCTCGACGGTCGGCAAGATCGTCGCCGCGTGGCTGCCGATCACGACCTTCTTCGCGCAGGGCTTTGAGCACGCGGTGGTCAACATGTTCGTCATGCCGACCGGCATGCTGATGGGCGCGAAGGTCAGCGTCTACCAGTGGTGGGTGTGGAATCAGATCCCGGTCACGCTGGGCAACATTCTGGGCGGCTTCCTGTTCACGGGACTGGCGCTCTACGCAACGTACAAGCCCGCGAAGCCGGCAGCCGAAGTGGCGCAGGTCGCGGTTCAGCCAGCAGAGTAGGTCCAGTCACTCCATGAAACTCGACACAGCACCCACGGCCGACTTCTCCGACGAGCAGAAGCGCTATCTCGAAGGCTTCATGTCCGGCCTCCAGGTCGGACGTGTGGGCCGCGCCTTTGTCGCTGGTGGCGCGCCTGCCACCGCGGGCGCAGCGCCCTCGGAGCCGACGGGGCCCGATGCCGCCGCCATTAAGGCGCAGGACAAGCTCACTGCGGCAGGCAAGAAGCTCGCCGACCAGGAGAAGTTCAAGCGCGAGCTGCACCCTTTCGACGGCTACGAGCGGCTGAAGGATCAGGCGCGCAACAACGCAAATCCGACGCCGGCGGACAATTTCCGCTGGCGCTATTACGGCATCTTCTGGGTCGCGCCGGCGCAGACATCCTACATGGCGCGGCTGCGCATTCCGAACGGCATCCTGAAGCACTGGCAGATGTCGGGCCTTGCCGATCTGGCTGAAGCTTACGGCGGCGGCTACACCCATGTGACCACGCGCGCTAATTTCCAGATCCGCGAGATCGAGCCGAAGAACGCCGTCGCGCTCATCGAAGGCATCCAGGACATCGGCCTCTGCTCGCGTGGCTCGGGCGCGGACAACATCCGCAACGTCACGGGCACGCCGACCGCCGGCATCGATCCGCAAGAGTTGCTCGACACGCGTCCTTTCGCGCGCGAATGGCACTATCACATCCTCAACGACCGCTCGCTCTACGGTCTGCCGCGCAAGTTCAACGTCGCGTTCGACGGTGCGGGGCGCGTCGCGGTGCTGGAGGAGACCAACGACATCGCGTTCTCCGCGGTCGAGGTAAAGGGCGGCTTTGGCGTCGACGCGGGCGTCTGGTTCCGGCTCGGCATCGGCGGCATCACCGGCCACAGGGATTTCGCAAAATATTCTGACATCGTCGTTCGTCCCGAGGAGGCCACCGCCGTTGCTGACGCAATTGTCCGCGTCTTCATCGAACATGGCGACCGCACCAACCGCACCAAGGCGCGGCTGAAATACGTGCTCGACAACATGGGGCACGATCAGTTTCTCAAGCTCGTCGAGGAACGGCTGAAGAAGCCCTTCGCGCGCGTGCCGGCGGATGCGATTGCACCGCGCCCGAGCTTCGACCGCATGGCCCATATCGGCGTGCACAAGCAGAAGCAGGCCGGACTCAACTGGGTCGGCGTCGCGCTGCCGGTCGGCAAGCTCACCTGCGAGCAGATGCGCGGTATCGCGAAGATCGCGCAGGATCTCGGTGACGGCGACATCCGCCTGACCGTCTGGCAGAACTTCTTGATCTCGGGCGTGCGCGACGAGAATGTGGCACTGGTGACCGCGGCCGTCGAGAAGCTCGGCCTCGCCACGCAGGTCTCGCAAGTCCGCGCCGGCCTGATCGCCTGCACCGGCAATGCCGGCTGCAAGTTCGCGGCCTGCGACACCAAGCGCCACGCGGCCGCGATCGGTGACTGGTGCGATGAGCGTGTGACGCTGGACACGCCGCTCAACATCCACCTGACCGGCTGCCATCACTCCTGCGCGCAACACTACATCTCCGACATCGGCCTGATCGCGGCCAAGGTGCCGGGCGCGACGGTGGAGGACACGGTCGAAGGCTATCACCTCTTCACCGGTGGCGGCTTCGGCCCCGATGCCGATATCGGGCATGAGGTCTATCACGACGTGAAGGCCGAGGACGCGCCCAGGCTCGTCGAGGGTCTCTTGAAGGCCTATCTCGCCAACCGCGCCTCGCCGGAAGAAACGTTCCTCACCTTCTCACGTCGCCATGACGGCGAAGCCCTGCGCAAACTTGCCGGAGCGGAAGCAACAGCATGACCCAGATGCCTGTCCCACCGAAACTGGAGATCATCCCGCCGAACGCGCCCTTCAGCGAAGGGCAGCGGCTGTGGCTGAATGGATTTCTCGTGGGCATGTTCGGCCTCGACGGCTCGACGCCGCTGTCGCCCGCCGAAAACGGTGCGGTGCTCGCGCCGCAGGGCGATGGCGATGACGGCGAGGCGCCCTGGCACGATCCGGCGATGCCGATCGGCGATCGCATGAAGCTTGCGGAAGGGCGTCCGCTCCGTCGCCGCATGATGGCGGCGATGGCGCAGCAGGACTGTGGCCAGTGCGGCTACAACTGCGCCGACTATTCCGACGCCATCGCCAAGAAAAGCGAAGCCCGCCTCAACCTCTGCGCTCCCGGCGGCAAGGAGACGGCGCGGATGCTGAAGCAGCTCTTCGAGGAGCTCGACAAGGCGCCGGCAGCGAAGCCCGCCGAGGGCGCGGCCGCACCGGCAGCCGCCGCACCGGCCGTATCAGAGGTGAAGGGCGAGCCCGGCCGCGTCCGTGAAAATCCGGCTGAAGCCGTGTTCCTGTCGCGGCGCCTTCTCAACAAGCAGGGCTCCGAGAAGGAGACCTATCACATCGAGTTCGATCTCTCCGAGAGCAAGCTCGACTACGTCGTCGGTGATTCCTTCGGCGTGTTCGCGCGCAACGATCTCGGCCTCGTCGACCAGATCATCGCGCTGCTCGGCGCCTCCCATACCACCCAGGTCAACGGCAAGACGCTGCGCGAGGCGCTGGTTGAGGACGTCTCGCTGTCGCCGGCGCCGGACAAGCTGTTCGAGCTGCTTTCCTTCATCACCGGCGGTGCGCAGCGCGAGAAGGCGCGGGCGCTGGCGCAGGGCGAGGATCCCGATGGCGATGCAGCAACGCTTGACGTCATGGCGGCGCTGCAAAAGTTCTCCGGCTGCCGTCCGCATCCCGAAGCCTTCGTCGAGGCGCTCGAGCCCCTGCAGCCGCGGCTCTACTCGATCTCGTCCTCGCACAATGCGACGCCCGGAAAGTTGTCGCTGACGGTTGATTCCGTGCGCTACGTCATCGGCAAGCGCAAGCGCCTCGGCGTCGCCTCGACCTTCCTCGGCGAGCGTATCACCGAGGGCGAGAAGCTGAAGGTCTATGTGCAGAAAGCGCACGGCTTTGCGCTGCCGCAGGATCCGAAGACGCCGATCATCATGGTCGGTCCCGGCACCGGCGTTGCGCCGTTCCGCGCCTTCCTGCTCGACCGCAAGGCGACCGGCGCGCCCGGCAAGAACTGGCTGTTCTTCGGCCATCAGCGCAGCGACTGCGATTTCTTCTACCGCGACGAGCTCAACGCGCTGAAGACCTCGGGCCTGCTGACCCGCCTCTCGCTCGCCTGGTCGCGCGACGGCGAGAAGAAGTTTTACGTGCAGGATCGCATGCGTGAACTCGGCCGCGAGGTGTGGACGTGGCTGGCCGAAGGTGCGCATCTCTACATCTGTGGTGATGCCAAGCGCATGGCCAAGGACGTCGAGCGTGCGCTGGTCGACATCGTTGCGCAATTCGGCGCACGTTCCACGGACGAGGCCGTGAGCTTCGTGGCCGATCTCAAAAAGAAGGGCAGGTTCCAGGCGGACGTGTATTAGCGCACGGGAACCGGTTCCATTGGCTTAAAGGTTGAGCGAATAAGATTCTCGGAACCCGGGGATGAAGAGAATTTCCCTCTGCAATGGCGGTTCTGAAGAGAACCGCCGTCGCTATTTCCGCCACCATCTTGTCCGTCGCCGCAATTGATCCTTCATATCTCCCCAAATGGGGCGTTGGAGATCGACCATGCGCGAACTATCGGCGGAAGCGAGGCTGCACTTCTACGCGCGCTCGCTCTCGCGGCGGACCGGGGCGAGCATGCACCATGTTGCGCTCTACAGTGCGTTTGCGGTCATCGCGGCCATCGTCTTCGGCACGCTGTCGGTGCACCCGTTCTGAGAATTCGTAAGGTGGGTTAGCCGAAGGCGTAACCCACCACTTCTCTCTTCGCGGAAAGCAAAAGAGGTGGGTTACGCTTCGCTAACCCACCCTACAACCATTCCTCACGCGGCGCGCTTGAACGGCGCCACCGCAATCCCCGCATCCTTCAACGCCTGACGCAGATTGCGCGCGATATCCACCGCGCCTTGCGTGTCGCCGTGGATGCACACCGTATCCATCCGCATCTTGATGACCTTGCCGGTGACCGAGACCACGGCGCCGTCCTGCACCATGCGCACGACGCGATCCGCGATCCCTTTGGCATCGTGCAGCACCGCGCCGGGCTTCTTGCGTGAGACCAGATTGCCGTCGTCCTCATAGGCGCGGTCGGCGAACACCTCATGCACCATCGGCAGGTTGGCGTCCTCGCCGGCCTTCACCAGTTTTGAATTGGCGAGCACCACAAAGATCAGCGAGGGGTCGACGGCCTTGATGCCGGCCGCGATCGCTCTTGCGGTCATGTCGTCCTCGCAGGCGACGTTGGAGAGCGCGCCATGCGCCTTCACATGCGTGACCTTGTGGCCGGCCGCGGTCGCGATCGCCTGGAGCGCGCCGATCTGGTAGGCGACGAGGTTTTCGATCTCGGAGGATTTCAGGCCGACGATCGGATGCCGGCCAAAACCGTGCAGGTCGCGATACCCGGGATGCGCGCCGATCGAGACGCCGCGCGCCTTCGCCAATTCAACCGTGCGCCGCATGATGTCGGGGTCGCCGGCATGGAAGCCGCAGGCAACGTTGACCGAGGTCGCAAGCTCGAGCATCGCGGCATCGTTGCCCATCTCCCAGGCGCCAAATCCTTCACCGAGGTCGCAGTTGAGATCGATCGTCGTCATGGTGCTCTCCGCCTCTGGTTCTTCCGACTATTCCTGATGACCCTCATGGTGAAGAGCGCGGAACGCGCGTCTCGAACCATGAGCCCGATCACGGCCTTCATCCTTCGAGACGCCCGCGTCCCCCGGGCTCCTCAGGATGAGGGGATAGAGTGTCTACGGCTCTGCCGGAGTTTGCCAAGTCGCGGCATCGACGGCGTTCACCGCGTGGCCCGCGACGTTAGCATCATGCAGCGCCTCGATGTTGAGCTCCACGGTGTCGGCCGCGCGCAAGCGGTCGGGCAGGCCGCGCAGGAGCTGCGCGAATTTCCGCGCCTCATCCTGCGCTTCCGCCATGCTGATCGCCGTGAAGCGGAACGCCGTACCGGCCGAGGTCTGGGCGAGGCGGCCGAGATCGGCGGAGATGACGGTTGCGATCTTCGGATAGCCGCCGCTGGTGCCGCGGTCCATCATCAGGACGATCGGCGCGCCATTGCCGGGCACCTGGATGCTGCCGTTGACCGTGCCGTCGGAAACGATGTTGTGGCCGTGGAGATGTTTGATCACGGGGCCTTCGAGGCGATAGCCCATACGGTCCGAGGTGGCCGAGATCTTCCAGTCGCTCGACAGGAACAGCGTCTTGTTGGCGTCATCGAACTCGTCGTCCTGCGGCCCCAGCACGACGCGGATCGGACCGCTCGGCGGCTTCGGCAATTCGATCCTCTGCTCAGGCCCGCCGGTTGCGGCCGCGACGCTGAACTCGTCGCCGGCCTGGAGCGGGCGCGGGTAGGGGCTGCCGAGCCCGGCACGGGCGTTCACCGCAAGGCTGCCGAACACCGGCTCGCCCCGGATAGCCCCTTCGATGGCGAGATAGCTGAACGCACCGCCGCGGGCGAAGCCGAGCGTCAGCGTCTCGCCATCCCTGAGCGTCACCGAGGTCTCGTTCGCCACCGGCTTGCCGGCGATATCGGCATTGCGCGGCGCGCCCGCGATCGCGACCCGCACCGCGCCGTCGCGCGCGGTGAAGGAGGCGCCGAACGGGCCGATCTCGACAACGGCCGCAAACAGCTCGTTGCCGACGAGGCAGTTGGCGGTTGCCAGCGCCAGCCGGTCCATCGCGCCGCTCGGCGTGAGGCCATAGCGCTGCGAGCCCGGCCGTCCGCCGTCCTGGACGGAGCTGGCCGGCCCGATGCTGGCGACAATGAGCCGGCTCATGACTCCGTCAGCTCCGCAATGATCTTACCTGCTTCGGCGGCGCGGTCCTGCTCCGCAAAGGTTTCGTGGTCGACGGCAAAAAACGTCACGCGATCACCGGGTTCGGTGAGGAAGGTGGGATTCCGGTGGAGCTGATAGGTCCGCACGGGGGTGCGCCCCAAGAGGTGCCAGCCGCTGGGACCTGCGAGGCACTGCACGCCGGTCTGCACGCCGCCGATCGCGATCGTTCCGGCGGGGGTCAAGAGCCGCGGATTCTGTCGCCGCGACATGTGCAGCGATTTCTCCAGGCCGCTGAGATAGGACCAGCCTGGGGTGAAGCCGATCATGGCGACGCGATAGTCGCCGGCGACATGGCGGGCGACGATGTCGTCGGGCGTGGTGTTCAGCGTCTTGGCGACATCCTCGAGATCGATGCCGTGCTCGCCGCCATAGGCGACGGGAATGCGCCATCGGCGCGCCTTTGCCGTGGGCGGTTGCGGCTGGCTTGCCAGCGCGAGCAGCTTGTCGCCCAGCGCATCGAAGCCGATCCGGCCCGGATCGTAGTGCACCAGCAGCGAGCGATAGGTCGGCACCGCCTCGATGACGCCCTCGATGCCGGATTCGGTGAGCGCCCGATCGAGCGCCAGCACGCGCTGGTTGGCGGCATCGTCGATGGTTCGGCTGAACTCGACCGTGACGGCACTGTCGCCACTGGGCAAAAGGCGGGGCGGGGCAAGAGTCGGAGCAAGGGTCGCGGCCATGAGCTGTCGAAATCGGCCTCTTGGAGGTCGCAGGAGACTCCCTTGGTTCCCGCTTCCCTTTGCTTCGCGTAAATGCGCCCGCAAGTCCAATAAATTAATGCAAGGGTGTCTGATAAAGCCTTGTTATCGCATCGCATAACAGCCCTGCGCTGCTTCGCCTTGGCCCTTGACGGCAGGCCCGCGCCTCGCAAGATGCGCAGCTTCTTTCCCGCCCATCCGGAGCTCGTTGTCGTCCATGTCGCTATCCCCCGAAGCCCGCAAGACCCTCGCCGGCATCACCACCGCCACCATCACCACGGTCCTCCTGAAGAAGGGCCTGCGCAATGTCTGGATGCGCGGCGCGCGTCCGCTGCGCCCGGGATTGCCGCGGCTGGTCGGCCCAGCGTTCACGCTGCGCTTCGTGCCAGCGCGCGAGGATCTGGCGACACCGGAATCCTGGTCTTCGCCGATCTCGACCCGCACCGCGATCGAGGCGATGCCTGAGGGCTGTATCGCCGTGGTCGACGCCATGGGTATCACCGATGCCGGCATTTTCGGCGACATCCTTTGCGCGCGCATGGTCAAGCGCGGCGTCACCGCACTCGTCACCGACGGCGTCGTGCGTGACGTCGAGGGGGTGCTCGGCACCAATCTCCCGGTGTGGTGCGACGGCTATGCCGCGCCGCCGTCGGTCGCGGGCCTGACCTTCGTCGGCTGGGGCGAGCCGGTCGGCTGCGGCGGCGTTGCGGTATTTCCCAACGACATCGTCGTCGCCGACCAGGACGGCTGCGTTCTGATCCCGCAAGCGATGCTCGAGCACGTGCTCAATGAGGGCGTCGAGCAGGAGCGGATGGAAGCCTGGATCGTCAACGAGGTGAACAACGGCGCCGTGCTTCCGGGTCTCTATCCCATGAACGCCGAGACCAAGGCGCGCTACGCCGCGAGCAAGAAGTAACGAGAAACGAAGCGAGGTACCCCATGGAGATCCACGTCGCAGGCACGCGGCCGACCCGCCGCGCGCCCAAGGAGAACTTCACCGGCACGGTGTTGCAGGACCCCGTCATCATGGCACCCGCGCCGGCGCGGCTGAACTGCTCTCGCGTGTCATTCGAGCCGGGCGCGCGCACCAACTGGCATCACCACCCGCTCGGGCAGACGCTCTACGTCATCTCCGGCGTCGGCCGCGTCCAGGCCAAGGGTGGCCCGATCCGCGAGATCCGTCCGGGCGATACAGTCTGGATTCCGCCGGGGGAATTGCATTGGCACGGTGCGTCGCCCACCAACGGCATGACCCACATCGCCATGCAGGAAGCGCTCGACGGCGTCTACTCGACCTGGATGGAGCCGGTCACGGACGCGGAATATTCGGCGCCGGTCGGCTAGCAACTCGCTCTCATGTCCCGGACAGGACGCATCGCCTCGTGGCGATGCGTCGCGCCCGCGTCGCAGCACTTCAGGCAGCACGACGAATTCACAGGACATCGCGGCCCGCGTCGGTGATCCGGTATTCGACCTCGCCTGAAACCAGTGGCTCGGTCTCAACGAGTCCGAATTCGACAAGTCGGGCGACGATTTCGTGGTCGAACAGCGGCGGGCTTATCCAGGCTTCGGAGGCCAGCCGTCTCAGGAAATCGCGTTCGGTCGCGGTAAGGTCCATCAGAAAAAATCTCGCCACCCGAGATCAAGGCGGCAGGGGTGTCCCGGTTCCGGCGAACGATTTCTAGATGTGCCCGAAAGCGCTCCAGAGCCCGATTGCGATGGGCAAGAGGGCAGCGCACGACCACAGCGCGGATGCACTGGAGCTTAGGGCGGCAACAAGGATCCAGACGCCGAAGCACACGATGAAACCCGAAATCGCATAGGCGAGCACTTTTTCCATGAGCAAACGTTCCATGAGCAAACGCAAGCTGCTGGGAAGGATATCGCTCTCACGGTGACATGCGTCATTTCGCGACGCGCGCTTCCTCCTTCTTGCTCACGTGCCAGATCACGACGTGGTAGTGCGGCACGCCCACTCCAGGATGACCTGGATTGAAGTAGATGTTGACGTGGTCAACTGCTCCGGCGAAGCCCGGCGCCTCCAACGACTTGTGATCGTCGATATCCTGGATGGGCACCATATACAGGCTCGCCACCAGGCGATCCCTGCGATCAAAGCATAGGAAAGGCCCAAGCGGCAGAGTCTCGGGTTTGACAAAGAGGATGCCCAGGCCGGGAAAGAACTTCGGGAAGTTCACGAGGTCGCTGACGCGCTTGTATCCCTTCTTTTCGGCGATCCTCCGCTGATTTGGCTGTAAGGGAACGACGTAGAGCCTTCTGTGTGTTTCCGGGCGAGTATGTGGTTTGCGGTCTGCGCGAGTTACCTCCTTGGCTTTCCCGGTGTTGGCTTTCCTGGCGTTGTCGGTTGATGGCACCGTGGTTGGAGCGAGCGTCTGAGGGGCCGGCTGCTCGAATGGAAAGAGTTGCGCGGCCGCCCCCTTCACGTCAGCGGTCAACGCAAGCAACGCGACCAAGGTTGCGGTCACCACTGAATTGCGCATCAAGACCTCCCAGTGTGCTTGGGTCATCGGCCCTGCTGGCGTTCTCGCCACCGCATAAAGTCCTGGAATAATTGTTCGCGGTTCGGCGGATTGCTGATCGGCTGTTGCTCGAGGAAACGACCGAACGCCTTGCGAAGCGCGGCTTCTCCGCCGGATTGCTGCTGGAGCCAGCGCTCCGCAGGTTGAAATTGCCTCCAACCAGGAAGCAGCGCGGCTAGGTTCACCTCTCGCCACTTGGGGTGATGACCGTCGCCCAGAAATTCAGGAAATCGCGAGAACAGAGTCTGCACGAACAGTTCCAGGAGCGGAAACCGCTCGCTGCGCGGTGGCCAGTTGTAAGCGAAAAGCGCGCATTTGATCGCGATGGTGTCGACGCTGTCAGGGACGTCGATGATCTCTGGGTAATCTTCGTGGCTGAGCGTCGATGGCAGATAATCATGCTCCAGCATCGCCTTCGAGTAGGGGATGGACAGGAAGTGAAGGCCGTCGCCTTGGGCGTAGCGGGCCAGGAAGCTGACTGGCTTGCCCGACACCAGCAAGGTGGCGGAGATCTGCCCCTTCCGCATTCCCTCCAGTGCTGCGTCCAGAGCAAGGTTAGATTCGCTGACCTTCACCTCCAGATGATTGAGCAACTCGCGGCCAAGGACAGCGCCAGCACTGCCTTCTTCGCCGAGATTGACCCGCTTTCCCACAAGATCCGAAACGCTATTGATCTCGGATCGCGCGAGGAGATGGAACTCTTCGACAAACAACGGGGTGATGTAGACAAGCTTGTTGCCGGTATCTCCGACTGTTCCTGACGCTCGGAGACGATTGGCCAGCAGGACGGGAGCGATCGCCATGTCGGCACCCGCCAGGCTGAGTATGTCGATGAGGTTGCGACTGCCACCATTTCCCACAATTGGCAGCACCCGCAATGCGACTTCGCCGTGAGGGCCGGTCTCCTGCCCGCTGGCCAGCGTCGTCGCAATGTCCTGAGCTATGGCGAACTCGGTGCTCTGTGCCGCACCGGTTACAAATCCTGTCGTGTGCGGGTCAGATCTTGCAGCTTCCTTCCGAGGTGCACTTTCTTTCCGCGGAGACGTCTTCGCCGCGTCGCTGGGGGAAACGGATGGCCGGGCTTGCGCGAGGGACGTCTGGACCTGTCCGCCGAGCCAGGCCGCTGCAATGAATGCGGTGAACAAACCGGCCCGCACAGCTCCGCAGACCCTCATTGTTCAAACCTGTTCGCACGCCCGCTTTGGCGCGCTCTTGTCCAGCCGGCAAATCTCACTCGGCCCATCCGTCGCACGACAGGCTGGAATGGGGTTTGACTGAGCTTTCCAACGCATCGAACGGAGCGACGTTCCCTGGGATGCCTGCCACCATTGATGAGCCGCGACTCGATTGCCTGCGTGGGCAAGCGTCGCCATGCCTAGTGTCTTTCCGCCGTCCACATGCCCGTGGACATGATGCCGCGCCCGTGCGGCGCAACGTGACAAGGTGCCGCCTTCGTGGCCTGCTGCTTGCGACCCGAAAGGCACGTCGCGGAGGACGAAAGGATGCCTGAATCCGACAAGGTGTTTGCCGGCTCGGTGCCGGAAAATTACGACCGCAATATGGTCCCGCTGATATTCCAGAGCTATGCCGACGACATGGCGCGCCGCGTCGCCGCGCGCGGACCAATGGCCGTGCTGGAAACGGCGGCGGGAAGCGGAGTGGTCACACGCGCCGTCGCAGCCGTCCTGCCGCGGGATGCGACCTACGTGGTGACCGATCTCAATCAACCGATGCTCGACCATGCAAGGCTTCGGCAGGGCGCCGATGCGCGCGTGAGCTGGCGCCAGGCCGACGCGCAGGTCCTCCCATTCCTCGACGGCTCGTTCGACGTCGTATGTTGCCAGTTCGGCGCGATGTTCTTCCCGGATCGCGTCAAGGCCTACCAGGAGGCGCGCCGCGTGCTGAGGCCGCGCGGGGTTTTCATCTTCAATGTCTGGGACAGGATCGAGGACAATATCTTTGCTAAAGATGTCACCGACGCGCTGGCCGAGTTGTTCCCGGACGATCCACCGCGCTTCCTCGCACGCACGCCGCACGGTTATCACGATACCGCCCTGATCCGCCGCGATTTGCAGGATGCAGGATTTTCAGAGGTGGCAGTTCAAACACGGTCCGATGAAAGCCGGGCCATCTCGGCGCAGCATGTCGCGATGAGCTACTGTCAGGGCACGCCGCTCCGCAACGAGATCGAGGCGAGACGCCCCGACGCGCTGGAGGCTGCTACTGCCCACGCGGCAAGGAAAATTGCCGCACGGCATGGCGAGGGCGAGATTTCCGCAAAAATCCAGGCGCATGTGATCGAGGCGAAGCCCTAGACGGGCGTGAACTAGTTCACGCGCGTCCAGGTCTGGCCGCCGCAGAACATGCCGCCGAAGGCGCAGCCCTGCACACGCAGGCGGTCGGTGCCGCGCATGGCGATGGTGGAATCGTAGGTCGAGCCGGTGTTGGGATCGACGATCCGGCCGGTCCATTTCTGGCCCTGGGCCGGCTTCATGTTGATCAGGATCTGCTCGCCGTTCTGGTCCGACTTGGCATCGACCGAGTAGCCGCAGAGATTGTTGCCGCACTGCTCGATACGGACCTTGCCTTCCTTCTCCTCGGTGAGCCAGACGCCGAGCGGCGAATTGAGGTCACGCGTGGGCGCGGGCGCTGCCGCCGGAGCCGCCGCCTGAACGGGAGGCGGAGCGGGCGTCGGCGGCGGGGGCGGAGCTGGGGGTGCAGACGGAGCAACCGCGACGGCGGCTGGCGGAGCCGGCGGCGGTGTCACCGCGGGAGTAGCGTCCTGCTGAGCCGGGGCGGGCGGCGGAGCCGGCGGAGGCGCGACGGCGGTTGCGGCCGGCGCGTTGTTGGCGGTCGTGGTCGGCGGCGGTGCGGGCGGGGCAGGTGGCGCCGGAGGCGGCGCGGCTGCGGCGGGCGTCTGCTCGACTGCCGGAGGTGGCGTCACGGGAGCCGGCGCGGGCGCGGGATTGGCTGGCGGCTGCGGATCGACCTTGGCCTGCTGCGGCGGCTGGGTGTCGGTCTTGGTCGCGTTCTTCGTGTCGTTCTTGGCCTTCTTCGACTTGCCCTGGCCGGTGTTGTCGTAGACCCCGGGGATCTGCACCGTGCCGCGGTCAGGGTCGATGCGGATGGTGCGGCCGCCATACTCGAAGGTGTATTGCGCTTGCGCGGCCGTGCTCGCCAAAAGAAATGCGGCCATCGCCAATAGCTTTTTCATTGCAATCTCCCGAGCAGGTGGTCGTCCCCGTATCCACGCCTACGCCCCGGCCCCGAGACGAAACGTGATCCAGATCACTTTCAAGCTATGAGTCGTGCTCCCTTCGATCTTGGTTCAATGCGCGCCAACTCGGTCCAAGGTTTGACCGACGGGCAGCCAAAATGCGGACTATTGCGACAGGAGCATGATCCGGACCCGAAGGGCGCGAGCGCAAAGTGCGAAGCGGTATTCCCTCGCGACGAACGCGAAGCGCGTTTGCGCGGAGATCATGCTCAAACAATAATCTAAAGCGCGATGACGACTCATCCCAATCTCATCGCGCTTTAGGTCCGGGCTTAAGAAGCGCGCGCTAATCGAACCAGGCGCCATAAATTTTCTGGTAGCTGCCGTCCTCCATGGAGACGTGCAGCCACTGGTCGACGAAGGCCTTCAGCGCAACGTCGCGCTGGAGCCAGTAGGCTTTCTCCGAGAAATCGAACGGCTTGTCCGGATGCACCGCGCAGAGCACGCCCTGATGCTGCTTCTGCTGATAGCGCGTCTCGGAGGCGTCGGTCATCATCAGGTCCGCATTGCCCTTGGCGATCTCGTCGAAGATCGCGGTGTTGTCCGGGAAGACGGTGATGTCGGCGTCCTTGATGTGCGCCCGCGCAAAGCGCTCATTGGTGCCGCCGGGATTGACGATGACGCGCGTGCCTTTCTTGTCGATGTCGGCGAGCGTCTGGTACTTGGCGACGTCAGCGCAGCGCGAGATCGGGGTCTTGCCCTCGCGCATGATCGGCGTGGAGAACAGGCCCTTCTTCTGGCGGTCGAGGGTGATTGAGACGCCGCCCATCGCGATGTCGAACTGATCGGTCTCAAAATCCTTCATCAGCTTTGGCCAGGCGGTCTGGACGTACTCGACCTTGACGCCGAGCGCCTTGCCTAGCGCCTCGGCCATATCGACGTCGAAGCCGCTGAATTTCTGCGTTGTCTTGTCGAGAGAGGTGAATGGCCGGTAGTCGCCGGTCATGCCGATGCGCAAGGTGCCGCGCTTGATGATCTCATCGAGGCGGGAAGGGGACGTCGTCTCCTGCGCATGGGCCGCAAAGCTCACCACCACCGCCGCGGCCAGGGCCGCCAGTCGTCGCACGATCATCTCTTTCCCACCCTCGCATCAGCTGTCATGTTGCTCCAGAACCTGCGGATTTAGACCAGATGTCCGCAAACTGCGAGAAGGAAATTTTGAAGTGACGCTTTCCCTCCATGAGGTTTCCGTCGGCATGTTCGTGCCGTTCCTGCGCAACCTGTCCGGGCTGCTCGACAAGGCCGCGTCTTACGCCGAAGTGCGCAAGATCGATCCGGCGATCCTGCTCGGCATGCGGCTCTATCCGAACATGTATGATCTGGCGCAGCAGGTGGGCGAGGCGGTCCGCCATGCCGTGGTCGGATCCGCGCTGCTTGCCGGGCGCGAGCCGATCACGTTTGCCGACGCGAAGCCTGATCTTGCGGAGCTACAGCGGCGCATCGCGGCCGCGGTCGATTTCGTCGAGAGCCTGCCGCGCACCGAGATCGAGGCCGCAGGCGAGAAGGACGTCGCCTTCCGCCTGAAAAGCGGCGTCGAGCTGCCCTTCACCGGACGCTCGCTGCTGCTGACCTTCACGATCCCGCAATTCTTCTTCCACGTCTCGACGGCCTACGACATCCTGCGGCACGCCGGCGTCGATCTCGTGAAGAGGGATTTTCTGGGAAGAAGGTGAGGCTTACACCTCACCTTTCCGTACGATGTCGGAGACCGAGCTGCGGTTGGCGATCTCGTCGCGCAGGACCTCGAAACGGCGATGCGCTTCGCTCTCGCGCTCGTCGACGAACTGCACCGCGGCTTCGCCCGACATCGGTCCGCTGACCACGGGCGTGGAATACTCGCCAATGGTCTCGTGGACGTAGTAGAGACCCTCATCGCCGCGCTGCACGGTCCATTTGAACCGCAGCGCCGCCATCGGCCCGGGGCCGAGCTTGCTGTAGCCGTCGGCGTCGGCCGGGTGCTGCGGCACGAGCGGCTGCTCGTCGACGACCAGATCCTCGTCGACGCTCGCGAACTTCTCAGTCTCGGGCGGGGCCTCGGGGTGTTCGAGAATGCTGGCGATCGTCGCCAGCGCGTGGTCGGTCGGGTCGATGTCTGACAAGGGTCCATCCTCCAAGAGGACGCGCCGGCAATTCTGTCCCACGACCGGTCGCGACCTGTCACCCTAGGTTGCCGTTGATTAAGGCTAGGTTTGGGCCCGATTGTGCCGAAATGGGACACCTGGTTGACCTTGGAGAGGCGGACGAATGTCCGCCTCTCCGAAAACCGCGGTGGTCAGGCGAGAACGTCCTGATTGATCACGTTCTGGCGGATCGGATCGCCGTCGAGCACGCTCAAAATGTTGCGCGCGGTCTGCTCGCTCATGCGATCGACCGCCTCGACGGTGACGCCTGCCACATGCGGCGCCATGATCACGTTCGGAAGCTCGAACAGCGAGTGTCCGGCCGGCGGCGGCTCCTGCTCGAACACGTCGAGGCCGGCGCCGGCGAGCCGACCCGAGGTGAGCGCACCATAGAGTGCCTTCTCTTCGACGAGACCGCCGCGCGCGGTGTTGATGAGATAGGCCGTCCGCTTCATCAGGCCGATCCGTGCCGCGTTGAACATGCCGACGGTTTCGGGCGTCTTCGGGCAGTGGATGCTGACGAAGTCGGCGCGGGGCAGCGCCGCGTCGAGATCGGTGACCGGCTCGCAACCGGCAGCCTTGATGTCGGCCGCCGGCTTGTAGGGGTCATAGACCAGGACGTTCATCTCCATAGCGAGGCAGCGCTTGGCGGTGCGGCTGCCGATGCGGCCAAAGCCTACGATCACGACGGTCTTGCCGTAGAGGTCGAAGGGCAGGATGCCGAGCCGGTCGGCCCATTTGTTGTCCCTGACGCAGGCGTGCAGCTCCTGGGCGCGCTTGGCCAGCGTCAGCATCATGAACAGCGCGGCTTCCGCGACCGAGGGCGAGTTGGCGCTGCCTGCGATCATCAGCGGCACCTTGCGGCGGGAGAGGGCAGGCACGTCGACCGAGTCGTAGCCAACGCCAATCCGCGTCACAACCATTATGTCTTTGGATGCCTCGAGTTCGGGCTCGCCGAACCGGGTCGGGCCCAGCGCAACGCCATGGACCGGCGCATGCGCAGTCAGCATCGCCTGGAAGTCCGAAGCCGAAATCAGGTTGGAGAACTCGACGAGTTCAATGTCGTCCCGCTGGTTGAGAAGGGCGCGTGCGCCCCGCGACAAAGTTTGCGTGACAAAAATCTTCTTCTTGTTGGTCGCCATCGTCCCCTGCCTGCTCGAGGTTTTCTTGACCGGCCGTCACAGCACGAGGCCGGTCGCCTCGTTTAGCAGGTGCATGTTGTTGAGGTCCATCGCCAAACGCATGGGTGCCCCGTCCTTGGCGCCGGCATTGGGATTGACGCGGCCGCAGACCGGCGTGCCGTTGAGGTTGAAGTAGACCAGCGTCTCCATGCCCATCGGCTCGGTGACGTCGAGCATGGTGTCGAAGGTCTCGACGCCGGGATCGAGATGCGCATGCGACTCCGCGATGTGCTCGGGCCGGATGCCGAGCTGCAGCTGGTCGTTGCGCGGCAACGCGTTGTAGTGCGCGGCACGCTCCGGCGGCAGCGGAAAGGAGATGCGGTCGGTCAGGCGGATGTTGAGCTTGCCGCCGACATCCTCCAGCCGGCACGGCACGAAGTTCATCGCGGGCGAGCCGATGAAGCCCGCGACGAAGCGCGTCGCCGGCTTGTGGTAGAGTTCGTTCGGCGTGCCGATCTGCTCGATGCGGCCCTTGTTCATGACCACGACGCGGTCGGCGAGCGTCATCGCCTCGACCTGGTCGTGGGTGACGTAGACCGTAGTGGTACGCACCTTCTGATGCACCTTCTTGATCTCGATGCGCATCTGCACACGCAGCTTGGCATCGAGGTTGGAGAGCGGCTCGTCGAACAGGAACACCTTTGGATTGCGGACGATGGCGCGCCCCATCGCAACGCGCTGGCGCTGGCCGCCGGAGAGCTGCTTCGGCTTGCGGTCGATCAGGTCCGTGATGTCCAGGAGGCGGGCGGCCTCCGTCACGCGCGACTTGATCTCGGCCTTCGGGTAGTGCTTCAGGCGCAACCCGAACGACATGTTCTCCGCCACCGTCATGTGCGGATAGAGCGCGTAGTTCTGGAACACCATCGCGATGTCGCGATCCTTCGGCGGCACGTCGTTGACGACGTCGCCGCCGATCATGATGTCGCCGTCGCTGATGTCCTCGAGCCCTGCGATCATGCGCAGTGTGGTCGACTTGCCGCAGCCGGACGGGCCCACCAGCACGATGAACTCGTGGTCGGCGATGTCGAGATCGATGCCGCGCACCGCCTCGACGTCGTCGTAACGCTTGACCACCTTGCGCAAGGAAACATCAGCCATAAATCGTCAACCTCTCGATTTCAACCCTTTGTCGCACCGGCCGTCAGGCCGGCAATGTAGTAGTCCATCAGGAAGGCGTAGATGATCAGCGGCGGCGCAGCGCCGAGCAGCGCGCCGGTCATGATTTGCCCCCAGTTGAAGACATCGCCCTTGATCAGCGTCGTGGTGATGCCGACCGGCAGCACGAGCTGGTCAATGGAGGTCGTGAATACCAGGGGATAGAGGAACTGGGCCCAGGAGACGGTGAAGGCGAAGATCGTCGCGGCGATCAGGCCGGGCAGCGCCACCGGAATGAAGATCCGCGTCAGGGTCTGGAGCCAGGACGCCCCGTCGATGATCGCGGCTTCATCGAGCTCCTTCGGGATCGAAGCGAAATAGCCGATCATGATCCAGGTGCAGAACGGCACCGTCAGCGTCGGATAGACGAACAGCAGCACATACCATCGATTGAGCAACGTGATGCCGGTCAGATCCTGGATCAGCGCGAACATCTTGAACAGCGGAATGAACAGCAGGCTGTCCGGGATCAGGTAGGTCAGGAACACGCCGGTGGCGAGCGTCGCCGAGCCCCAAAACCTCATCCGCGCCAGCGCGAACGCCGCGGGCACGCTGATCAGCATGGTCAGGATCACGACCACCAGTGAGACGATGGATGAATTCCAGAAGAACCGGAGAAACTGGTTCGACGTCAGGAGCTCCAGGTAGTTCGACAGCGTCGGATGAAACACCCACCAGGGATTGGTCGCCGCCGAGATCTCCGCGCTGCTCTTGAGCGAGGTGATCACCATGTAGAGCGGCGGCGTCAGGAAGAAGATCGCAAACAGCGCCAGGAAGAAGTAGGACCAGCGCAGCGCCCAGGCGCGGTCCCGGCTCATGCTGCCATACTTGACCTTGCGCCGGGGACCGGCCTTGTCGATCGCGAGCGTGCTCATCAGGATTCGTTCCCGCGTTTAGAGACGTCGCGCAGGATGAAGATGGCCGCGACGGCGAGGATGGGGACCATGAACAGCGAGACGCTGGCGCCGAGCGGGATGTCGCTGCTCTCGATGCCAACGCGGAACGCGTAGGTGGCAAAGATCTGGGTCCGATCGAGCGGCCCACCCGAGGTCAGGATGCGGACGATGTCGAAATTGGCGAAGGTGACGATCAGCGAGAACAGCGTCGTGATTGCGATGATGTTGCGCATCATCGGCAGCGTCACGTACCAGATCCGCTGCCACCAGTTGGCGCCGTCGATCGCAGCGGCCTCGTAGAGCTGCTCCGGTACCGATTTCAGCGCCGCCAGGTACATGATCATGAAGAACGGCGCGCCGTACCACACGTTGACGAGGATGACGGAGAAGCGCGCCCACGCGGCATCGCCGAGCCAGTTAACGGGACCGATGCCGAACAGGGAGAGCGTGTAATTAAACGCGCTGTAGGAGGGATCGAACAGCCACAGCCAGGCGAGCGTGCTCATCGCCGGCGGAATGACCCAGGGCACCAGCAGCATGCCGCGCCATTTGCGCTGGCCCTTGGCCGGTATGTTGTGGACGAAATGCGCGACGATGAAGCCGATCAGCGCCTTGAAGACGACGGCGGTGATCGCGAAGATGCAGGACTGCTTCACCACCATCCAGAAGGTTTCGCGCTTGAACAGGAAGGTGAAGTTGCCGAAGCCGACGAACTTCTGCATCGACTTGTTCAGCGTCGCGAGATGGATCGAGAACAGGGCAGGGTAGAGCACCAGCAGCGCGATCAGGAGGATGAGCGGCAGCGTCAGGAAGAACGCCACGGTCGATTTCCGCCTCAACGCATTGTGCAGGCTCGCCCGCTTGCGTGCACTCGCGCTGCCGGCAACGCGACCGTGCTCAACGATGACATCGGCCATGTCAGTTTCCCTGAGTCAAGCTTCCTTGGGTCAAGCTTCCTTGCAGAATGTCCAACGGTGAAGCCGGCACGCTGGTGTCGGTTTCATCTGATCACGTCCATCGAACGACGGGTTGCCTTGGCGGCTCACGCGCGAGGCGCGAACCGCCGTGGCACAACCCGGCTCAACTTCGCATGAAGCCTTCGCACTCGCCCTCGGCCCAGGCGAGCGTGTTTTCCAGCTTCTCCCCTTGCGCAAACCGCAGCGCCATCTTGGTCAGCGTCGCCTGCGCATAGATCTGCTGGGCGATCTTCGGCGGCGCAGGAGAGGCCGCAATCGACAGCGTCTGATGATTGTAGGGATTGGGATAATGATAGAGCGTGCCCTTCGGCGGCCCTTCCTCGGCCCAGGTCTTCAGGGTCGTCATTTTGGCGTAGGCCGGCAGGTCGTAGCCGCCGCTCGCCGCAACGAATTTCTCGATCGATGACGGCTGCGACAGATAGGCGAGGAGGCTCTTGGCCGCTTCCTTGTTCTTGGAGAAGCTCCAGAGGCCCCAGAAATAGGGCAGGAACGGCGCAAAGCGGCCCTTTGGACCGGCGGGGAAGCCATGCGTCCAGCATTGCTCGGCGACTTGCGGCGCGTCGCGCTTGGCAACCGCCCAGGCGCTCGGCGGATTCATGATGAGGGCGCCGCGCCCCGAGATCAGCCACTTGTTGTTCGAGGCGTCGTCCCAGGACGGTGCGTCCGGCGGCAGGAAGGCGATCAGCTTCTTGTAGTATTCGAGCGCCTGGCGGACCTGATCGGTCTTCACCGTGAGGTCGCCCTTGGAGTTGACGAGCTCGGCGCCGAACGACTGGAAGATGGCGCCCGCCGTATCGACGCTGTCGGTGGTCTCGCCAAGACCGATGCCGAACGCGAAGCCCGCCTTCTGGCAGGCTTCCGCCGCCTTGAGGAAGGTGTCCATATTCCAGCTGTCGGCCTTCGGCGGGCTGCCAACCGGATACAGCTCCTGAACGTCGATGCCCGCGTGCTTCTTCATCAGATCGATGCGCG
The DNA here is from genome assembly GCF_054185185.1 of Bradyrhizobium sp. UFLA05-153. NCBI lineage: Bacteria > Pseudomonadati > Pseudomonadota > Alphaproteobacteria > Hyphomicrobiales > Nitrobacteraceae > Bradyrhizobium > Bradyrhizobium sp. UFLA05-153. Next base: position 58,915 of record NZ_JBBIAM010000015.1, on the reverse strand, counting down.
AGCATGGCCCCTTGATCTGGCTTCCCGGAGTTGCAGGAACCGCGAGCCAGTTGCCGGCGGCCTGGCCAAGATATTTTACGGTGCCGTTGACCTCGCCGTTCTGCTTGATCGCCGCCTCGACGACGTCATTCACGGGTTCCAGCTGCTCGGCATAAGCGTGCGGCCACCAGGTGTACATCTGAAGAATGTCGTGACCGGATTTGGCCTGCGCTTCGGCGGCAACGGTCAGCTCGATCTTCTTGTTGTTGCTGGTGATGTAGTCGATCGAGACTTCGACCTTTTCCTTCGCTGCCCACTCATTGACGAGAGCCCTGGAGCTGTCGTTGGCGCCCGGCACCCAGTGGTCCCAGAAGCCGATCGAGAGCTTGCCAGCGGCGTAGGCGCCGCGCACATAAGGCGCGGTGATCAGGGCTGCGGAGGACATGGCAGTTGCGGCCACAAACTGTCGCCGCGTGAGCTTCTTGCGTGACATCTCGTTTCCTCGCTTTGGTCTTTTGTTGTTTTGTTGTTTTGTTGTTTTTTTGTTTTTCTTGCCGTCGCCTCGCGTGGCTAGTCACGCGAGCCGCGGAGAATTGGTAGCGCGATCAGATCAGAATTGATCGCGCCTGTCGAGGAATCCCACGCACGCGTTTCTTGAACTAACGTTGAGTCCAAAGGAGCGGCAGCTCCGCGTTACGCGCGTGTCGCGGCTTTGAACCTGGACGGCTCCTTTTGCGACGCACACTGTGGTCGGGATAGGCGAGGATCGTTCGAGCGCAATTACGCCGCAGTTCCGAATAAACCTGAACTAACCAGTTCGCAGGACAGAGTTTTCGGATGTGGAGGATCGCTCCTCGATCTGGACCGGCGCGACGTGAAAACGCTAGAGTTCCAGCCGGCAGACCTTTTGCGCGATTCCACCCTCCGAGCAGCCAATCAGATCGACATGGAGACAAGAATGATCAACCCGACGCCGCCTGCGCGGCTTCGCCTGCGACGATGGTTCGCGTTCGGGTCAGTCGTTGCATTGCTGTTGGGCGCCGGTTGCGTCGCCCATGCGCAGGGCCTGGTCAAAGGTGTTCAGGAGGGCGCGGCCGCCGGCAACAAGGCCGCAGGCCCGGTCGGTGGCGTGCTGGGCGGCGCGATTGGCGGCGTGGTCGGTGTCTTCACCGGCGTGCTCGGGGTCGGCAACAACCAGGCGCCGGCTAAGGATGCGAGCAAGGACGCCAAGCAGCAGGGGGCCGACAAGGGCGCCGATGCAAAGGGCACCAAGGACGCCAAGAGCAGCAAGGCCAGCAAGACCGCCAAGGCCAGCAAGGACGCACCAAAGGACGGGACAAAGGACGTCACCGTTCTTACCCAGAACGGCGCGCCGCAACTCACCGGAGAGCAGATCGTCGCCAACAGCGATTCCTATATTGAGCGCATCAAGACCGAGCTGAACCTCACACCCGACCAGGAGAAGCACTGGTACGGTTTCTCCAGCGCCATGCATTACCTCGGGCATAATGGCGCGGAGCGGCTCAATCTGCGGATTGCCCGCGCCAAGCGCGATCCGCCGGACGACATCATCGAGCAGATGCGTAACGAGGCGCAGTTCCTGATCGACCGCGCTGCCGACCAGCGCAACGTCGCCGATGCCGCCGAGCCGCTGTACTCGAGCCTGGATGACAAGCAGAAGGAAGTCTTCATCCAGGAGATGGTCCGCCTCAGCCACGAGCGCGGCCTGGATTGATCGGCGTTTGAATAGATTTGTGGCGCTCGATTGCCACGAACTCGTGAATCCCCGCGGCGATGCAGTTATGATTAGCTGCAAACAATCGCTGCGGGGTTGATATGACGGGCGCACTCTCCGTTTTCCTGGTCGAAGACGAAGCGTTGATCCGGATGATGATGGCCGACATGGTGGAGGAGCTTGGCCACCGTGTTGTCGCTGAGGCCGACAATGTTCAGGACGCGAGCGCCTTTGCGATGACGGCGCAATACGATCTGGCCATTCTCGACATCAATCTCATGGGGCTTTACGTCGATCCCGTCGCGGACCTGATCGAGCGCCGCGGCAAGCCGTTTCTGTTCGCCACGGGTTACGGACCGGAGTTGCTGCCGTCGCTGCTCCGGCGCAGGCCGATCCTGCGCAAGCCGATTTCGATCGACCAGCTCAAGGCGATGATCGACTCTCTTTTTCCCGGCTCGCCATCCGCCTCACGTCCGCTTGGGTGAATAGCCGGGCAACCTTGCCCTGGGGTAGGTGAAAGGCACTGCGCCCGGCTATCCTGCCGCAGCGGCGCGGCCTGCTCAATTCGTCACGGGAACTTGAAGAAAAGCAGACCGATTCACGCCCGACCTGTGGCCGAGGTGCGGCCTTGTCGGGAACCCGCGACGAGGGCGCGTGATTGCCTTCACGCAAGCCGCCAGCCCATCGCACTGCACAATGAAATCACGCAGGCGTAACCCGAGGATCGTGCAATTTGTTTAGGCAATCCGGCTAGGCTTGGATCGAGGCAGACGGCGCATGGACGACAAACGAAAGTATCCGCGTATCGACATCGAAGAGCTGGCCTATGTCTCGGCGGGCGGCTCGGTGATGAGCTGCGTCGTGCGTAACATCTCGCCTGCCGGCGCGGCTATCGACGTCGACAACCCCGCCTTCGTTCCCCAGCGTTTTCGCCTCGTCATCGCCAAGGACTCCTCGGTCCACGATTGCCGGGTGATCTGGATCCAGAAAAACCGGATCGGGCTCGCCTTTGTCGACGGAGGGGATGAACAACCCTGACGGTGGAGAGAAATTGACGCCCGGCGCATGCAAAGATGCTAGCCTCGGCTGGCGCGGAATGGACGAGACGGACCCGAGTTCGCGATGACACCGGAGCCTGCGACGATCTGCCTGGGATGCTGGCAGAACCTGCATATGCCGATTCCGCTGCGCGGGCCGTTATCGGCGCCGTTTCGCCTGTTCGGCATCAGACCGAGCCGGATGAACCCGAACACCTGCACCATCTGCGAGATGGCCTTCTCGCGGGTGATGAAGGCGCGCTCCGTCTCCATCGATGCCACGGTGATGTTTGCAGATTTGCGCGGCTATACGGCGCTGACGCAGACTCTGGAGCCGGCCGAGCTGACCGCGCTGCTCGACGCCTTCTACGATGACTGCGCCGCAGCCATCTGGCACTACGACGGCCTCCTGAACAAGACGATCGGCGATGCCGTGTTCGCGATCTTCAATTTCCCGGTCAAGCAGACGGACCACGCCGTGCAGGCGCTGCTTGCCGCGCGGGAGATCCAGGAGCGATTCGGCCGCAGGCGCGACGAGCTGGTGCGCTCGATCGGGAGCAGCGGATTGGACGTCGGCATCGGGATCGGCATTGACAGCGGGGAAACCAATTTCGGCGAATTCGGTCGTACCCATCGCGACTTGACTGCGGTCGGAACCGTGGTGAACCGCGCCGCAAGGGCGCAGGCCGCGGCACGCTCGGGTAAGATCCTGGTGACGTCGACAGTGCGGGAGCGTGCCGGCCACCTGGTCGCGGGAGATGGCTCCGAGCACTCACTGAAAGGCTTTCAACAGCCGGTCATGCTGTTCGCAGGCTGACGGCTCGCCTCCGCACAAACAAAAAAATGGCCGCCTCTAGGGGCGGCCATTCCAAAGATGAATTTCGATGAAACTGGTCTAAAGAACGTCTCTAATCAAGCGTCCTCGTTCACATCAAGCCAGCGCTGAGGTCGATGCCGCGTGCCATCAGGCTGAACGAGGCGAGGAGACCGGCGCAGCAGAACAGCAGGATGGTCTTGAAGGAATTGTCGATCGAACGGATTTCGATGCCGGCCGGAGCCGAGGCGAGTGAAAGCATGCTCATGTCATTTCCCCCTGTTTTGACCCTGAATTGCATCAGGCAGGGGAAATCTCTAGCGCACAAAGTTTGATACAGGATTGCCAGGCATCCTTAACCGAATCGCAATCGATGCCCGACTCCGCAGCGGCGGCGGGCCGGCAGGGCTGCTGTCCCCCGGGATCAGTTGCGGCCCGTTCCGAGCACCTTGGCGATGGTCTGGGCCGTCATCGCGGCCCGATCGGAGGCTCGCTGCGCGGCCAGCCGATCCCTGGCCTTTTCCTCGATCAGGAGATCGATGAGCGCCAATCGACTATCTTCGTCCACCGCCTCGGTCAGCAACCGGTGATAGCGATGGTAGTCAAAACCTAGATCCTGCTTACGCATGCCACGCCCCCGTACCGTACACATACGCACCACGGGCGAATTGTTTCTCAAGCGACGGAATGGGGCAAGCGGGACTCGTGTTCGGCGACATGAAACGATGCAATCAGCTGTGGATGGCGCCCGCGTGGCTTGCGCGGAATCAATGGCGGATCGCGCATCCGCTTGTGAAGGAGGTCACAGAGCTCTCGCCCGCGGGGCCCTATAGCTAAGCGGCAGGGCATTGGAATACGAGAATGCAAGACGAATTCGATCTCATCTCGATCATTGTCGCCGTCTGGGTGGCCGGCTATGTCGCCATCATGCTGGACTACCTCGCCCAGGCCGAGCTTGGCTGGTCGCTCGCGCAGTTGCGCGGATGGGCATGTCTGACGGCCGTTCTGATCGCACTCGTGACGCTGGCAGGCTCGCTCGGCCGCAAGCGCGGCGAGCTTGGCAAGCGCCGCTAGCAGACGACTGACTATTTGCTCGCGTCCGCCGCATCCATGCACTTCAGCACGAAGGCGGCGCGATCACGCAGCAGGATCTTGGCCTGCTGTGCCTTGAGGCCGCAGGCGCGCTGCCTCAACTGCTCGGTGCGGCGATGCTCCGCTGCGTCGCGGTACTCCGGTGCAACCGTGGCTGGATCGACCAGTTTTTGCGCAAAAACAGGGGGCATCAAAACAAACGAAATCGCAATGATTCGGATCAAGTGATTCACAAAGATCTCCCCAGCCCTCAAACCCGGTGATCCTAACACGGCCGGGACGGTTAGCTGCGAGGCGTTTCACGCTCGACACCGCAATCGTGGGACGAGGCTCACGCCGTGCTGTGATCGCGAAAAGCCTTCAGACCCGCAAAGCTCGCGTCCGGCTTGACGATGATGCTGGTCGGAATGGGATGCAGGTAATCCCGGAAACGTCCCTTGGCCTCAAAGCGCTCGCGGAAGGTGGATGCGGCCAGGAATTTCGGGAAGCGCGGGACGATGCCGCCGGCGATATAGACGCCGCCGCGGGCACCGAAGGTCACCGCCAGATTGCCGGCGACGGAGCCGAGGATGGCGCAAAACATTTCGAGCACGGTGCGGCTGAGGTCGCAACTGCCGTCGAGGGCGGCCGCGGTGATGGCCGCCGCGTCGCGTTGTGGGGCCTTCGCACCATCGACCTCGGCGACCGCCTCGTAGAGGTTTTGCAGCCCCGCACCGGACAGCGCGCCCAACTCGATCTCGACGTGGCCCAAGCGCCGTCGCATCGCGGCGATGACGCGCTCCTCGCGCTCCGTCTCCGCCGGCAGGGTCGCATGACCCGCTTCCGTGATCACGGCCACCCGGGCACCGTGACGCTCGACGAGGCAGGAGACGCCAAAGCCCGTGCCGGGTCCGAGCACCAGCAGCGGCTCGCCAGCCGCGCCACTCTGGGCATCGAGCCGGAAGAGGTCGGCAGGTTGCAAGGCCGGCAGCGCCCAGGCCAGCACCTCGAAATCGTTGAGCACGTGAACAGCGTCGAGGCCAAAGCCGGCGCGGAGCTCCTTCCCATCGATGATCCACGGACTGTTGGTCATGACACAGCGGTTGTTCACGACGGGTCCCGCGACCGCGAGCACGGCGGTGCTCACCTGCGCGCCATTGGCCTGGCGGGCGAGGAAGTCGGCCATGGCGTCGCGAACGGCGGGGAAGTCGGCGACCCGCGCATAGGCGACCGGCCCGATCCGGCCGTCCTCCTCCATCAGCGCGAAGCGCGAATTGGTGCCGCCGATGTCGGCGAGCAATGCGCAACCTCTTGTCGTCCGACTGGTCATGTCCTCGTGGCCGCCGCGTCCATCGCCATTGGTGATCGCGGGAACCTTTGTCTCCATTGCTTCGCGGTCAGATTCGCATACCACCGCGGCTTGATGCTGTCGTCAACGTCGATACGGGCGAACCGTTGCGCCGGCGGCAGTCCGCCCGCGGTAGGCGGTTGCGCAGCGGCGCCGGAAGATCGACATTGAGGCCAGACCGGGTGGAGACCAGCGATGAAGATATCCGACCGGGACGTCCTGCTCGTGATCGACGTCCAGAACGACTTTTGTACCGGCGGGGCGCTGGCCGTGCCTGGCGGGGAGAAGGTGGTGCCCGCCATCAATCGCGTCGCCCAAAAATTCGCCAATGTGGTGCTGACACAGGACTGGCACCCCGCCGATCACGTCTCCTTCGCCTCCAATCACCCCAACAAGCGGCCGTTCGAGGCCATTGATCTCGACTACGGTCCGCAGGTGCTGTGGCCGACGCATTGCGTGCAGGGCACCGCCGGCGCCGAATTCCATCGGGATCTCGACGTCCGCCGGCCGAGCCTGGTGGTGCGCAAGGGCTTTCGCCGCGGCATCGATTCCTATTCGGCACTGTTCGAGAACGACCACAGGACTCCGACCGGGCTGCTCGGCTATTTGCGCGAGCGCGAGCTGAAGACGGCGTTCGTCGCGGGCCTGGCGCTGGATTTTTGCGTCCGCTTTTCGGCGGAGGATGCCCGCAAGGCAGGTCTCGAGGTCGCGGTGATCGAGGATGCCTGCCGCGGCATCGATCTCGACGGCTCGGTTGCCGCCACCCATAACAGCTTCAGGGCGCTCGGCATTCCCGTCGTCAGCATCGAGGCGTTCTTCTAAAGATGGCGCAAGGAACGAATAAACCGCCGCCGCCGACAGCATCCGGGCCGGGCCCGGATGATCCGCTGCTGTGGCCGTTTGCAGCGGCCAAGGTCGCCATGGACGCCGCGTTCTGGTGGCTGGAGCGCAGCTCGCCCGAACCGCGCGAGACGGAACTGCCCTGGTCCACGCCCAACAAGGTCGCACTGGAGCTCGCGACCATGCGCCTGCGCGACTGTACGAAGAAGCGCACCGGCCCGCCGGCGCTGGTCTGCGCGCCCTATGCTCTGCACCGTGCGCTGATCGCCGATTTCGCGCCCGGTCACAGCGTCGTGCAGTCTCTGCAAGAGGGCGGGGTCGATCGGGTCTATCTCACGGACTGGCGCTCGGCATCATCAGAGATGCGCTATCTCTCGATCGACAGCTATCTCGGCGACCTCAATGTCGCGATCGATGAGATAGGCGCACCGGTCGACCTCATCGGCCTCTGTCAGGGCGGTTGGCTGTCGCTGCTCTACGCCGCGCGCTTCCCGGACAAGGTGCGCCGCCTGGTGCTGGTCGGCGCCCCCGTTGATCTCGCGATCAAGTCCGCATTGTCCCGGCTCGCGCGCAATGCGCCGGAACTGGTCTACGACCAGCTCGTGGCGCGCGGCGGCGGCAATGTCAGCGGCGAGGAGATGCTGCGCTTCTGGTCGAGGTCACTGAGTGCGGAAGATATCGCGGTGGCGTTGCAGAGGAGTTTGGCCGAGGAGGGCGGGGCTGAGCTCCTGGAGCGCTTCAATCGTTGGAACGAGGAGACCCTCAACCTGCCGGGCAGCTACTACCTCCAGATCGTCAACTGGATCTTCCGCGAGAACCGCATCGCGGCGGGAGGCTTCGTCGCGCTCGGCAGACAAATCGATTTGAAGGATGTGAGAGCGCCCATTTTCCTGCTCGCCGGGCTCGACGACGAGGTCGTGCCGGCGACGCAAGCGCTGGCGACCGCTGATCTCGTGGGGACGCCCCCGGTCTTCATCGCGGCAGCATCGGAGCCGTCGGATCATCTCGGGCTGTTCATGGGAGCGCGGACCCATGTCCATGCCTGGCCGCGCATCTCCGAATGGCTGCGCTCCGATCTCGGCGGCGGTGTTCTGGCGCGCAGGGCCTGATAGGCATCACCTGACGGCGGCGGTCTTGATCCCGGTCAAAGCCGTTGGACTGAGGGGGAGCCTAGAGTGTGACGTGGAGGCTCCATGAGGCTCAGTCCACTTCTGGCCGCTCTGGCGCTGGCGACCGCCGCGCTCTCGCAGGCGCTCGCTCAGGCCGACAACATGCGCGGCGATAAGGCAGCGTCCGAGCTGATGGCCGCCCTTCAGTTCCAGCACATCAAATTGTGGTCCGCCGGCCGCCTCGGCAACTGGCCGCTTGCGACCTATGAGCTCAACCAGATCGAAGCCGGCCTCGGGCGTGTGGCGCAACCGACGGGCCGCGCTGACCAGGCCGTCGCGGCAGTACAGGCCTTGCGGAGTGCCGTTGGTGCCAAGGACGCCGCGGCTTTCACCAAGGCCTACGGCGATCTGACCAATGGCTGCAATGCCTGCCACCGCGCCGAGGGATATGGCTTCATCACCCTTCAGGTGCCGGCGAACTCGCCTTTCACGGATCAGCTCTTTGTCGACCAGCTCGCCGAGGCGCGCTGGCTTGCACGTTCGATTTGCGGCAACTGCCATGTGGTCTCCGACAGGCCGAACGAGCAGCCGGAGTCGCGCATCCCGGCGCCCAGCTTCACGGACATCGCAAGCCGGCCATCATTCTCCAGCGACGACCTCAGGCAGCTCCTCACCTCCGGTCATCGTTACCTAGGACCGAACCAGTCGATGCCAAACCCGCGGCTTGCCAGCCATCAGGTCGAGGCCCTCGTCGCGTTGTTCGAGACGCTGCGGGCCGAACGCTCCCGGTAGAGCGTGATCCGGAAAAGTGTGAAGCGGTTTTCCGAAAAGATCATCTCATCGCGCTTTAGGCGCATCCACACCATTCCGCAAAAGAACGGCCGCAGCATCCAAAGGGGGCGGCGGCCGGAAGTGGAGTAGGGAGGATGTTTAGCAGAGCCGTTATGCATGATCGCGAATTACGTGCATTGATGCACGTCAATCGGCTAAGAATGGTCGCAACTGAACGGAAGGTCCCGCGCACCATGAGCTTTCACTCGATCTACGCCCACGGATTTGCGCGCGTGGCCGCCTGCGTCACCACCTCGCACGTGGCCGATCCCGCCGCCAATGCGACAGCGATCGTGGCGGCCGCGGGCGCCTGTCACAAGCAGTCGGTGGCGGTCGCCGTGTTCCCTGAACTGTGTTTGTCCGGCTATGCGATCGAAGACCTCGTCATGCAGGACCCGCTGCTCGATGCGGTCGCGCGCGGCCTTGGGGCGATCGTCGAGGCGTCGTCGGCCCTGATGACCGTGCTGATCGTCGGCGCGCCGCTGCGCCACGGCGCGCGCGTTTACAATTGCGCGGTCGTCATCCATCGCGGCAGCATTCTGGGCATCGTTCCCAAGACTTACCTGCCGACCTATCGCGAGTTCTACGAAGGCCGCCACTTTGCCTCCGGCGCCGGGATCGTGGGTGAGGAGATCGCGGTCGGCGGCGTGCGCGCGCCGTTCGGCATCGACCTGCTGTTCGCGGCCGAGGATGTCACGGGCCTGACGATCGGCGTCGAGATCTGCGAGGACATGTGGATCCCGGTGACGCCCGCCTCTGAGCTGGCGCTTGCCGGTGCGAGCGTTCTCATCAACCTCTCCGGCAGCCCCATCACGATCGGCCGGGCACGCTCGCGCGCGCTATTGTGCCAATCGACCTCCGCGCGCTGCCTTGCCGCTTATGTCTATGCCGCCGCGGGCGCGGGCGAGTCGACGACCGATCTGGCCTGGGACGGGCAGACCTCGATCTACGAGAACGGCGTGCTGCTGGCCGAGGGCGAGCGGTTCCGGCAGGGCGGGCAGATCACGACCGCCGACGTCGATCTCGACCTGCTGCGGCAGGAGCGTTCGCTGATGGGAACGTTCGACGACAACCGTCGTCAGCGCGAGGCAAGCTTCCGCAGGATCACCTTTGCCTTGAAGCCGCCGGTTGCCGATATCGGCTTCCTGCGCGAGGTCGAGCGCTTTCCCTTCGTGCCGAGCGACGAGCATCTGCTCGAGCAGGACTGCTACGAGGCCTACAACATCCAGGTCGCCGGCCTCGTGCAGCGGATGCGTGCGACGGGAACAAAACGCGTCGTGATCGGCGTGTCGGGCGGGCTTGATTCCACCCACGCCCTGATCGTCGCGGCCAAGGCGATCGACCTGCTCGGTCTGCCTCGCGAAAACATCCTCGCCTACACCATGCCGGGCTTTGCCACCGGCAGCGAGAGCAAGACCAACGCGCTCGCGCTGATGAAGGCGTTGCAGACGAGTTGGCAGGAGCTCGACATCCGCACCGCGGCGACGCAGATGCTGAAGGACATTGGTCATCCCTTCGGCAAGGGCGAGAAGGTCTACGACATCACCTTCGAGAACGTGCAGGCGGGCTTGCGCACCGATTACCTGTTCCGGCTTGCCAATCATCATGGCGGCATCGTCATAGGCACCGGCGACCTGTCGGAACTCGCGCTCGGCTGGTGCACCTATGGCGTCGGCGACCAGATGGCGCATTACAACGTCAATGCCGGCGTGCCAAAAACGCTGATCCAGCATTTGATCCGCTGGGTGATCGCCTCGAAGCAGTTCAGCGATGATGTCAACCGAATCCTGGGATCGATCCTCGCCGCCGAAATCTCGCCTGAGCTCGTGCCCGTCAAGCCCGGCGAGAAGCCGCAGAGTACGGAAGCCGCGATCGGGCCGTACGAGCTGCAGGACTTCAACCTGTTCTACACGCTACGCTTCGGGTTCCGTCCGTCGAAGATCGCCTTCCTGTCGCTGCATGCGTGGAAGGATGTTGCCGGGGGCGAGTGGCCGCCGGCGTTCCCGAACGACCGGCGCAGGGCCTATGCGCTCGCCGACATCCGCCACTGGCTCGAAGTGTTCCTGCGGCGGTTCTTCGCCTTCAGCCAGTTCAAGCGCTCGGCAATGCCCAACGGTCCGAAGGTCTCGGCCGGCGGCTCGCTGTCGCCACGCGGCGACTGGCGTGCGCCGTCGGACTCCAGTGCGGCGGCGTGGCTCGAGGATCTCGAGCGGAACGTGCCGAAATGATGAAGACGGACGAAATAAGGGGATAGTCTGATGGCGGCCGCGCCTAGGCCGGAAACGGCCGACGATCACAGCGGGGTCGTCAACGGCCTCTATATCTTCGAGATCGCGATGCGCGATGGCAAGCGCGGCCAGGCCAAGGGCGTCGCCGTGCTCTGCGACGGCCGCATCATGGGCGGCGACAGCTATTTCTACTACACCGGCCACTACACGTTCCGGAACGGCAAGTGGCGCGGCGAGATGACGGTCAATCAGCACACCGAGGTGGTCGGCAAGTCGCTAGCGTTCGCCGGCAGGGAGGTCACCTGCGGTTTCTCCGGCGGCTATTCCGCCGGCTGCGCCGAGATCGAAGGCATGGCGCTGGTCGGCAAGACCAGCGTGACCTTCACGGCGCGGTTGACGCTGAAAGAAGCGATGTAGAGCATCGCGGCGACGTCGTGATTGCTCAATCCCGAACGTCAGGCTCGAATCGTCTGTCGCGAACAAGATCGATCCCTGTGGGCAAACATGGTGCAAGTCTCGCCCAATGGGTAACCGCCGGCTGCCAATCGGTCAGCCGTGGTCGCAAAAAGCCGGACATCACCCGAAAGGCGTCGCCGGTCCAGTATCCGATCGCAACCTCACTTTTGCCTATGAGCTTGAGACTTGGTGGCTGGCCGGCTGCTGACACGATCAACAGCAAGCGCTCCTTCGCTGGTGGGATTTGAAGCGGATAAGCGTTCCATTCAATTGTGTGTAACGTTCGCTGGGTCACGGCCGGATTTGCTCCTAAATCCCATCCTCAGGTAGCCAAAGCAGGGTGCTCCAAAATGATCGAGGTCGCATTTTTCGCGATGCACCAAATTGTCAAACTTTAAGAATCGGGTTCCGCCGTCGTGATATTCTTGCTCCCCAAATCGACTGCCAGGGAGGACCGCAATGCTTGCGGAAAAGTTCTTTCTAGTTCAGGAGACGATTAAAAGTCACGAATCCGATGGAAGCGTGAAGATTGTCAGCTCAACGCCGCAAGTCCCGGCGAAGCTGCCAGCTAAGAAATAAAGCAAGTGGTCGCTTCAGTTGGCGGCGCTCCTGCCTTCAAGAGCTATAGGTGCCGCCTCGTGCAGCTCGAGCCAGCCGCGCTGCAACATTCACTGACAAACCAGCACGGGCGTTTTCGCGTTGGTCAGCACCTTGTTTGTCACACTGCCCATTAGAAGCATGGAAAGTCCGCTGAGCCCATGCGATGACATAACAATGAGATCGCAGCCTTTGTCCTGGGCTGTTGCGATGATGGCTTGATGCGGCTGCCCGTTCTCCACCTGAATTGTCTCGCAGGGAACACCGGCCTCCTTGGCTGCATTTGCCACGTGATCCAACACGCTCGCAAAGTCGCCTGTCACTGCAAAAAGCGGTTCCACAACGTTGATTGCTGATACCCTGGCTCCAACGAACTTCGCCAACGCCAACCCATGCGCCACCCCATGCTCCGCCAGCACCGACCCATCTGTCGGAATGAGAATATGCCGGTACATGCTTCACTCCCGATTGTCTGAACGTATAGCTGCCTTCCGAAGGTAAGTTGGGCCCGCGTTTCGGATATAGTCTTGCGATACATCAATCGGCCCATCTTGCTGCGACCCATATGTCGGCGCGTGGCTCACCGCGTCACTTCGAGGCGAGACGCACCGCCTTTTCTATAACTGCAACCACGGATTTTCTCGGAGCAGATATCCTCGAAGGGAGTGGTCGCGCGTACCCCAGTTCTCACGCTCTCCAAAGAACCCGAGAGGGCGCCACACAAAAAGAACGGCCGCCTGCGTTGCCACAAGCGGCCCAAGTCTAGGGAGGAAACGCCCAAGGAGGGCAACGATAGCGGGAGCGCTACCGCATCCCCTGTAGATAAGACGCTCGCGATCGCGGCTCAATTGAAACTCGGTAAACGTCGGTCATCTAAACGGGTAACGGACCTATACGAAGGTTTATGCGCTCGCCCTCAAAGCCGATCCTTCTGGGCTCACGTATGCTGAGTCCCAACAGCGGCGCGAGACCGGTCCTCAAAACGGATGAAGCTTGCGCCGAGTTAATCTGCCTTACCAGAAAGATATTTGCAGCGGCGCGCGTTCTGCGGTTGACCGTGGTGTTTCCTTGGAAGCCTAGCCTCCTCGCCGCACGAGGGGTCTTTAGTTGAGGAAACACTCGGCCCGGAGCCCCCAGTTCCTCCGGGCCGTTTTCCTTATCCAGGTGCGCCTACGTCGCGATCGGGAGCGGCGACAGTTTTGTATGGACCTCATGTCGATTTCACGGGACGAATTCGATCCTCTTGCCGCCGTCGTGGACTGGCTCGATGCCTGCCGACGGGGAGACCTGAACGCTCTGCTCGATCTATATGACGAGCGCGCGGTCATGGAATGCGGGTGCGAGGGGGTGACCTTGACGGGACGAAGTTCGATCGCGGCCTATTGGGCACCGAAGCTCGAAAGCAGGCGCTCCTTTAACCTTGACGATGTGGTCCTGACCGGCCACGGGGTTCAGATCGATTACCAGAGCTATGAAGGCAAGCCGGTCCGCTTTTACTTTCGCTTCGATCGCTCCAACAAGATCATCTACACGAGTTGCGGCCCATTGATCGATCGCGCTGCTAGAATCTCACCCAACTGAAGAAGCTCGACCTTGCCGCTGACGGTCGGCGACAATGGCGTCGCCATTCTTCGTCGCCGCCTTGCTCGGGCACCGCGAGATATTGGCATCGTCGAAACCGAAATCACCTGGCCAGGGTCACCGCCGTTGTCCCCATGCCGCTGGAATGGTAGCAATTCCCCCATGGCCGAAGGCGACCCCATCCGCATCATCCCTCACCGTGGCGTAGACGATGACTGCGGAAGTCTTGAGGTATGGTTCGCGGACGGACGGAAATCGGTCAGGTTCTATTGGGACAATCTTGTCTCACGCCGGTTGAGCGGCAACACCCTCACGCGAGAGCAGGCCATCGAGAAAGCCACGGCGCTGGCGAGGGCTGAGATAGACAAGCTGGACAACCCCGATTGAGAGCCCGGCCCAGCCGCACGCGGTATGCAGCGCGCCCCGCTGGTGCGTTCTTCCGGCCGGTCCGCTGCCAGAACCGGGCAAGCCAGCGCGCATTAGCGGCCAAAGGCGGACGCATCAGGCCTACACCACTTATTTCAGCCATTACGGTTCCCGCGAATGGCTCACACCGCATTGGCGGGATCAGGGGGATTTTTGTTTGCGTCGTCTTGGCTGCCGGGTCAGACGCTTGGCGTTTGCCGCCACCCGCTTTCGATATTGACGCACAATCTCATCGCTCGAGGCGCCAGCCATGAAGCTTGCGCCGGCTTTAGCGGCCGCCTGTATTTTTTCACTGACCATGCGCTCGGCTTCACGCTGAGCGCCCTTGCCACCTCGCATCAGCTTCGCCAGACGCAACCCGATCACGCGGTTTGATTCCAGCGCAAGCATCATCCAGTTCCGCATTTTTCTCGATTTCCCCGGTAGCATCCTGACTGACTCCTGAGGAGAAACTCGGCGGCTTTACCGGAGCTTAGTTCCAACCAAGCAGTCGGGCGTAGGTTCCCGCAGCCGGAGGGTGAGCGCAAGGGAAAGTCACTGTTGTTTGGCAGGCTATGCGAGAGAAGCCCCCGCCGATGCGCTCGACGGGGGCTGTGCAGGTGGATGGCGCGAGGCTCTGGCTGGAGGGCTGGAGGTGTCGCATCAAGGACCCGCAGCAACAGACTACGGGATGACAGGGCGGCCAGTATGTTATGTAGGTCACTTAAAAGCTGCGTAGGAATGGCTCGATCACCGCAACAAGCCGCGTTGGGCGAACTGCTTAGTCGATCACGGGCCCTTCGAGCCGGTTTCGAAATTGTTGTCTGATGCCGGCGACATTGAACACGGACGACATTCTACAGGGCGGGTCATCGACGGCGTGGCGCGAATTGCTTCCAGGCTCGATGCGCGCGAAGTGGCGGCTGAAATGCGCTATGCACGGGACGAGCTGCCACGAGGTCCGGAGTGCCTAGGAGTCCGGACCTCGTGACTTCATCCCCCGCCCCATGGCGCCCCCGCCCATGTGACGCGGCCAGGAAAGTGTGATGCGCGTTGGCCGTCGGCCGCGCGCCGAGATACGCGAAATTCTCGGACGTTGCTATCCGCGTCACTACGGACGTGAACTGCCGTCTCAGTGCGACGCGAGCGTGTGCTGAGGCCGACGCGATGTCCACATCTCCCTGAACGTCGGGAACCTGCCTTTCACCGGCCTGTCACTGAACTGCGTTAGCGCTGCCCATGTCATCACGCGATGGCCAAGGGAGTTCAAGACATGACCGCTGTGCTGCCTGTGCTGGGCGCTGCTCTGTCCATCAAATCGATCCCCGCGCGCCGCGACTGGCTCCTCGAACGCCAGCGTGATCTCGAGATCCAGGATTTTTTCCGAGCGGACCTCCTCGACAGCGACTGGCGCACCACGGCGAGCGAGATCAAGCAGATGCTCGCAGGTCACACCGGCCGGCTCGGCATCCACGGCCCGTTCTGGGGCTTCACGATCGACAGCCACGATCCGATGATCCGCCAGGCCGTCACAAAACGGCTGCTTCAAGGTCTGGACGCGGCCGAGTTCCTCGGTGCGACGCAGATGGTGATCCATTCGCCCTTCACAACCTGGGATCACAACAATCTCGACCTCTACCCCGAGAGCCGCGGCAATCTGGTCGAGCGGGTGCGGTCGACGCTTGCCGAAGTGATCGCGCGGGCCGAGCAAAGCGGCTGCGAGATCGTCATCGAGAACATCGAGGACAAGGATCCCCGCGACCGCGTGCGCCTTGCGAAAGCGCTCGAGAGCCCGAAGGTGCGCGTCTCGCTCGACACCGGCCATGCCAACTACGCCCATATCTCCACCGGCGCGCCGCCGGTCGATTACTACGTCGATGCGGCCGGCGACATGCTGGCGCATGTGCATCTCCAGGACACCGACGGTTTTGCCGACCGCCATTGGGCGCCGGGGGAAGGCAATATCCGCTGGGCCGCTGTGTTCAGTGCGCTGGGGCGCCTCAATTCCAATCCGCGGCTGATCCTCGAACTGCGCAATCACGATCGCGTCCATGCGGGAGCGGCTCATCTCAAGTCGCTCGGTCTCGCTGAATAGCCAACACAAACAAGGGCAGGGGTCATCGTCATGAGCAAGCTCACCCGTCGCACCATCCTGAAGTCCGGCACGGCTGCCGCCGGCACGCTGCTCCTGCCGCGGTTCTCGATCGCGCAAGGCGATAATCGTCCCTCGGTCACGATCGCGGTGCAGAAGGTCACGAACGCGAACGTGCTCGACGTGCTGCGCGAGCAGTCGAATGTCGGCGAACGCGTGTTCTTCTCCTCGATCTGGGAAGGCCTGATCTCCAAGAATTTCCGCGGCAATCTCGAAGCCGTGCCGGGGCTTGCGACCGAGTGGCGGCGCATCGACGACCAGACGGTCGAGGTGAAGCTGCGCCAGGGTGTGAAATTCCACAATGGCGACGAGCTCACGGCCGAAGACGTCGTCTTCACCTTCAGCCGCGAGCGCATGTTCGGCGAGACCGAGGCCAAGAGTCGTTCCACAATCCAGGCGTTCGAAAAGATCCCGACGCCGCGGCCCGGCAAGGAATTGCCGCCGGACGTGCCGGCGGTTGCTCGCCGCATCTGGCCGGACCTCGTGCGCGTCAACGCTGTCGACAAGTACACCGTGCGTTTCTACAACGCGACTCCCGACGTCACCATCGAGGGCCGGCTGTCGCGCTACGGCTCCGACATCATGAATCGCCGCGCCTGGGACGAAGCCGCGAGCTATCTCGACTGGGCACGAAAGCCGGTCACGACGGGCCCCTACAAGGTCGTCGAGCTCAAGCCGGATGTCTCGCTGACGCTGGAGGCGCATGACGAATATTGGGGCGGCCGTCCGCCGCTCAAGCGCATCCGCTTCCTCGAAGTGCCCGAGGTTGCGAGCCGCATCAACGGTCTGCTCTCGGGCGAATACCAATTCGCCTGCGACATCCCGCCGGACCAGATCGCCGGCATCGAGAAGAACACGGCGTTCGAAGTGCAGGGCGGCACCATCCTCAATCACCGCCTGACCGTGTTCGACAAGAACCACTCCCAGCTCGCCAATCCGCTGGTGCGGCGCGCCTTCACCCACGCCATCGATCGCCAGGCGATCGTCGACAGCCTGTGGGCCGGCCGCACCCGCGTGCCGAAGGGCCTTCAGTGGGAGTTCTATGGCGACATGTTCATCGCCGACTGGAGCGTGCCGGCCTACGATCCGAAGCTCGCCCAGGACTTGCTGAAACAGGCCAACTACAAGGGCGATCCCATTCCGTATCGCCTGCTCAACAACTACTACACCAACCAGGTCGCGACCGCGCAGATCCTGGTCGAGATGTGGAAGTCGGTCGGCCTCAACGTTCAGATCGAGACCAAGGAAAACTGGTCGCAGATCATGGAGCGCGCCCCGACCCGCGCGGTGCGCGACTGGTCGAACTCGGCCGCCTTCAACGACCCCGTCTCGTCGCTGGTGGCCCAGCACGGACCGAATGGCCAGCAGCAGCAGATCGGCGAATGGACCAATGCGGAGTTGAACAAGCTCTCGGAGTTCCTGGAGACCTCGACGGATCGCGAGGCGCGCAAGAAGGCATTCCGCCGCATGCTGGAGATCGCCGAGCGCGAGGATCCGGCCTACACGGTCCTGCATCAGAATGCGACCTTCACCGCCAAGCCGAAGTCGATCAAGTGGAAGGCATCGCCCGCCTTCGCGATGGACTTCCGCGCCGGCAATTTCGAGGCGTAAGCCGTGTCGCCGCTGGTCAGCATCGAGGCCTTAAGCGTCGTCTTCAACGGCGTGCCGGTGCTGCACGGCGTCGACCTCTCTGTGCGCAAGGGCGAGGCCGTCGGCCTCGTCGGCGAGTCCGGATCGGGCAAGTCGGTGACCTGGCTGGCCGCGCTCGGCCTGTTGCCGCGTCACGCGAGGGTCTCGGGATCGGTGCGGCTGGATGGGCGTGAGATCCTCGGCGCGCCCGCCGCGACGCTCGATCAGGTGCGAGGCGGGCGCGTCGCCATGATCTTCCAGGATCCGGCGAGTGCGCTCAATCCGGTACTGACCATCCGCAGGCAGCTTTGCGAAGCCCTGGCGCTGCATCGCGATCTCTCGGGCGACGCGCTGAAAGCGGAAGCGCGAAGGCTGCTCGACCTCGTCGGCATTCCCGACGCGGCGCGGCGGCTCTCGGCCTATCCGCACGAATTCTCCGGCGGCCAGGTCCAGCGCATCATGATCGCGATGGCTTTGGCCGGAAACCCCGATCTGCTGATCGCGGACGAGCCGACCACCGCGCTCGATGCGACGATCCAGGCGCAGATCCTGGAGCTATTGTCGTCGGTGCGCCGCGAACTCGGCATGGCGATGGTGCTGATCAGCCACGATCTTGGCGTCGTCGCAGAGAATTGCGACCGTGTCGCGGTGATGTATGCGGGCCGCATCGTCGAGCAGGCGCCCGCGGTGGCGCTGTTCGACGATCCCTGGCACCCCTATGCGCAAGGCCTGATCGGTGCATTGCCGCCGCTGGACGGGCCACGTCGCCGGCTGGCGGCCATTCCGGGGACCGTTCCCGACCCGTCGAAAATGCCGGCGGGCTGCGGGTTTGCGCCGCGCTGTGCCTTGGCAGTCGAGCAGTGCGGCATCAGTGCGCCCAGCCTTGCGCCGCTCGGCGATGCGCGCACTGTCGCCTGCGTCCGCGCCGAAGCCTCGCGCCGAGCGCTGCTCGGGATCGCCGCGGAATGAGCGCGCCGCTCGTCGAGGTCGCTGCGATTTCGCGCACCTATACCATGCGTTCAGGCATGTTCGGTCGGAGCTCGGCGGTACACGCGCTCGACGGCGTATCACTCTCCATCCGCAAGGGCGAGACGCTTGGCCTCGTCGGCGAGTCCGGCTCCGGCAAGTCGACGACGGGCCGCATCGTGCTCGGGCTCGAGCCGCCTGACGCCGGCGAGGTGCGGTTCGGCGGCAAGTCGATGGCTGCGCCGGGGACGCCAAAATGGCGCGCGCAGCGTGCGCGCATGCAGATGATCTTTCAGGATCCACTGGGGGCGCTCGACCGCCGCTTGCCCGTCGCCGACCAGATCCGCGAGCCGCTGGATGTCCATGGTCTCGGCACTGGGGCCGAGCGCGAGGCGCGCGTGCAGGAGCTGCTGAGGTCCGTCGAACTCAACCCACAGCACGGCCGGCGCTATCCGGGCGCATTGTCGGGTGGGCAGCGCCAGCGCATCGTGCTGGCGCGAGCGCTGGCGACAAAACCTGATTTCCTGGTCTGCGATGAGCCGGTCAGCGCGCTCGATGTCTCGATCCAGGCGCAGGTGGTGAACCTGCTCGCCGATCTCCAGGCCGAGCTTGCGCTGACCATGCTGTTCATCAGCCACGACCTGCGCGTCGTCAGGCAGATCAGCAATGTCGTTGCCGTGATGTATCTCGGCCGCATCGTCGAAACCGGCAGCGCCGACGATCTCTTCGCCCGTCCCGAGCATCCCTATACGCAGGCGCTGGTCTCGGCCTCGCCGGCGCCCGGCCGCCGCAGCGCGGGCCGCATCGTGCTCTCGGGCGATCCGCCGAACCCAGCCGCGCGCCCCTCCGGCTGCGCCTTCCATCCGCGCTGTCCGCGCGCGATTTCGCGTTGCGCGACCGAGCTGCCGGCGCTGTCTTCCATTGCGAGCGACCGGCAGGTCGCCTGCCATCTCGTGAGCGGGTCGCAGGCCCAGAGCCAGGATGCGGCGTGATGGGCCGCTATTTTGCAATCCGGATCGGACGCGCGCTGCTCACGATCATTTTGGTCGTCACCTTCGCCTTTGTGGTCTTGCGCCTCTCCGGCGATCCCTCGTTGATGATCCTGGGGCCCGAAGCGCCGCCGGAGGTACTTGCTGCCTTCCGCAAGGCCTGGGGCCTCGATGACCCCATCTGGATACAGTACGTCGACTATTTCGGCGCCATCGCCAAGGGCGAGCTCGGCCGCTCGATGCGCGATGGAAGGCCCGCGATCCAGCTCGTGCTGGAGCGGATCCCTGCAACTCTCGCGCTGACGCTGCCGGCCTTCGCCTTCAAGGTGGCGCTCGGTATTCCCGCCGGCATCTACGCAGCGCTCAATCGCGGCTCGGCGATCGACCGCGCAGTGATGATCACGGCGGTTGCGGGCTTCACGGTGCCGAGCTTCGTGCTGGCGCTGCTGCTCGTGCTCGTTTTCGCCGTGCAGCTCGGGTGGCTGCCTTCGGGCGGGCAGGACAGCTGGCGCCACGCGATCCTGCCGATCGCAACCCTCGGCCTTGGCGGCGCGGCCGTATTGGCGCGCTTCACCCGCAGCGCGATGCTGGAGGTGCTGGGCCAGCCCTATATCCGCACCGCCTCCGCCAAGGGCGTGCCTTGGCGCAAGGTCGTGACCGCGCATGCGTTGCCGAATGCGGCGATCCCGACCGTGACCATTCTGGGCTTCATGGTGGGAACGCTGATCGCCGGCGCGGTCGTGGTCGAGAGCGTGTTTGCCTGGCCGGGAGTAGGGCGGCTGCTCGTTGTTGCGGTTGCCAACCGCGACCTCGCCGTCGTGCAATGCATCCTGCTGCTCGTCGCGATGACGATGGTCACGTCGAACCTGATCGTCGATTTCCTCTACGGCTTCCTCGATCCGCGCTTGCGCGCGAAGGGAGCCCATGCATGACCGATGCGACGCTCAAGGACACCGCCATCCGCCGTCGCATCAGCCTGCCGGCCATTCCGGTCTCGGTCGCGCTCGCGATCACCTGGATCGTCGTGGTGCTGCTGATCGCAGCCTTCGCCGAGAAGATCGCGCCTTACGGCTTCACCCAGCTCGACCTGCGCAACCGCCTGTCGGCACCCGGCAATGTCGCGCACTGGCTCGGCACCGACGAGCTCGGGCGCGACGTGCTCTCGCGTCTGCTCGTATCGATCCGCATCTCGCTGTTGATTGCGTTCGGTGCGACCGCGATCTCGGCCGTCGTCGGTACCACGCTCGGCTTCCTCGCAGCGCATTTCCGCGGCGTGGTCGAGCAACTCGTGCTGATGCTGACCGACTTCCAGGCCAGCATGCCCTTCCTGATCATGGCGCTCGCGGTGCTCGCCTTCTTCGGCAATTCGCTGCCGCTGCTGATCGGCTTGATGGGACTGTTCGGCTGGGAGCGCTATGCCCGCATCGCGCGGGGCCTTGCCATCTCGGCCAATGCGCAAGGTTATGCGGCCGCCGTCCGGCAGTTAGGGGCGACGCCGGCGCGGATTTACCTGCGGCACATTCTCCCCAACATCGCCTCGACCCTGATCGTCTCGACGACGCTGGTCTTCCCCGAGGTGATCCTGATGGAATCGGGCCTGTCCTTTCTCGGCCTTGGCGTGCAGCCGCCGATGACCAGCCTCGGCAACATGGTCGGTTATGGGCGGGAGTACCTGACCCGGGCGCCCTGGATCATGCTGGCGCCGGCCACGACCATCGTCGTGACGACGCTGGCGGTCTCAGTGATCGGGGACTGGCTGCGTGACCGGCTCGATCCGACCCTTCAATAGGGGCAAGGCGGGCTACGAGGAGGCCGCGCCTGGGGCAGGGGAGCCCTGTCCGGCCCAAGTTCCCGTTGCGCGAGCCGACCCCGTGCGCTATCCGGCCGGAAAGGCCTGAGGCGGCTTCAAAATTTCCCGCCTGGCCCCACCCAACCAGGACGGAAACCGCCATGCCAGCCTATCGCTCCCGCACCACCACCCACGGCCGCAACATGGCGGGCGCGCGCGGCCTCTGGCGCGCGACGGGCATGAAGGATGCGGATTTCGGCAAGCCGATCATCGCGGTCGTCAACTCCTTCACCCAGTTCGTGCCCGGCCACGTCCACCTGAAGGACCTCGGCCAGCTCGTCGCCCGCGAGATTGAGCAGGCCGGCGGCGTCGCCAAGGAATTCAACACCATCGCGGTCGACGACGGCATCGCCATGGGCCATGACGGCATGCTCTACAGCCTGCCGTCGCGCGAATTGATCGCCGACAGCGTCGAATACATGGCCAACGCCCATTGCGCCGACGGCCTCGTCTGCATCTCCAATTGCGACAAGATCACGCCTGGCATGCTGATGGCGGCGCTGCGGCTCAACATCCCCGCGGTGTTCGTCTCGGGCGGCCCGATGGAGGCCGGCAAGGTCAAGCTGCACGGCAAGACCCATGCGGTCGATCTGATCGATGCGATGGTCGCCGCCGCCGATTCCAAGGTCAGCGATGACGACGTCAAGGTGATCGAGCGCTCGGCGTGTCCGACCTGCGGCTCCTGCTCGGGCATGTTCACGGCAAATTCGATGAACTGCCTCACCGAGGCGCTGGGCCTCGCGCTGCCCGGCAACGGCTCGGTGGTCGCAACCCATGCCGACCGCAAGCGGCTGTTCGTCGAGGCCGGCCACACCATCGTCGATCTCGTGCGCCGCTATTATGAGCAGGACGACGCGAGCGTGCTGCCGCGCAACGTCGCGAATTTCAAGGCGTTCGAGAACGCGATGACGCTGGATATCGCGATGGGCGGCTCGACCAACACCGTGCTGCATCTGCTTGCGGCTGCCCATGAGGGGCAGGTCGAGTTCACCATGCACGACATCGACCGCCTGTCGCGACGCGTGCCCGTGCTCTGCAAGGTCGCTCCTTCCGTCGCCGACGTGCATGTCGAGGACGTCCATCGCGCCGGCGGCATCATGGGCATCCTGGGCGAGCTCGATCGCGCCGGCCTGATCGACACAAAGGTCTCGACCGTGCACGCACCGACCATGGCCGACGCCTTGGAGCGCTGGGACGTCAAGCGCTCGAAGAGCGAGGCGGTGCGCACCTTCTATCGCGCCTCGCCCGGCGGCATCCCGACCCAGGTCGCCTTCAGCCAGGAGCGCCGCTACGACGAGCTCGATCTCGACCGCGAGAAGGGTGTTGTGCGAAATCTCGAGCACGCCTTCAGCAAGGACGGCGGCCTTGCCGTGCTCTACGGCAACCTCGCGCAGGACGGCTGCATCGTGAAGACCGCGGGCGTCGACGCTTCGATCCTGAAATTCTCTGGCCCCGCACGCGTGTTCGAGAGCCAGGACGCCGCAGTCGAGGGCATTCTGGGCGGCAAGGTCGTTGCCGGCGAAGTCGTGGTCGTGCGCTACGAAGGCCCGCGCGGCGGCCCCGGCATGCAGGAGATGCTCTATCCGACCAGCTATCTGAAGTCGGTCGGCCTCGGCAAAGCCTGCGCGCTCGTCACCGACGGCCGTTTCTCCGGCGGGTCCTCAGGGCTCTCGATCGGGCATCTGTCGCCGGAGGCCGCCGAAGGCGGCAACATCGGGCTCGTGCGCGACGGCGACCGCATCGCGATCGACATTCCCAACCGCAGCATCCAGCTCGACGTCTCCGACGAGGAGCTCGCCAAGCGTCGTGCAGCGGAGGAGGCGCGGGACGATGCGGCCTGGCAGCCGCAGAACCGCAAGCGCAACGTCTCGACCGCGCTGCAAGCGTATGCCGCACTGACCACCAGCGCCGCGCGCGGCGCGGTGCGCGAGGTCAAGCGCCGCTCGAACTGAGCGGCGCTATCGCGCGCTGCGATCCGCGGGTCGGATCGTGATTGGTCAATGAAGCGTTAGCGGCCAGCCAGAATTGGCTGGTCGCGTTAAGGATGCCCCGACGAACTTTCATCAATGCGGATTTCGCGGCGTATACTGCTGCACGCCGATTTATCGATCCAAATCATTTCGCTTGTTGGGGCACTACCACCATGTCTCGTACCATTGCCGTCGTTTTCGCCAGCGCAACCGCCGTCATCGCCATGACGGGCGCCGCGTCCGCCGGCTGCTACAGTTGCTACACCCCGCCGCCGTGCACGACCTGCTACCAGCAGCAATACGTGGCGCCGCAATATCGCGCCGTCGATGAGACCGTGATGATCTCGCCCGGCGCCGTCGTTGCCCATCGCACCCCCGCGCAATACCGCACCGTGATGGTGCCGCAGACCGTGATGGTCGCCCCGCCCGGCGTGCAGTACGAGCGCATTCCGCCGCAATATGCGACGCGCCAGCGCGTCGAGATGGTCTCGCCCGGCTACTCTTATTACGCCCCGGTCGCCTCGCCTTGCGCATCCTGCGGCGGCTACTGAACCAGAATCAGTTGCGGACAAAAAAGCGCGGCGCCCTGGCGCCGCGCTTTCGTTTGAAGCGAACGAGGCCCGGAGTTGGAGACCAGTCCAACCGGGCCTCGTAACCGGCGACGCCCTGGGCGGCGGCGCCGATGTCGGGATTTGAGTGTGTCCGGCCACGTGATGAGTGCCGTTGCAAGCTTCGCAAGCTAAGGCGCCAAGCTGACAGCGACCTTACAGGCGGTTCCGGTGGGCGAGGGCACTTGCCGCCCGGCTTGGGCCAAGTTCGCGTTGCGTTTGCGGAGCGCCTGCGTTAAGCGACTGAAATTCCTGTCAGGGAAGGGTGGCCGAGTGGTTTAAGGCACCGGTCTTGAAAACCGGCGTGCCCGCAAGGGTACCGTGGGTTCGAATCCCACCCCTTCCGCCAGCATCATTGAAATCATTAATGAATTTTAGATTGTCATGGTCTACCCATACTCGATCCCATATGCGCCGTTCTACGGTGACGCGATGAGCGATTGGCGGCCCAGCGCTGGCCGGCGCGCGAAGTCGCCATGGAAGTCGGCGACTATCAGAATCTGAAGCTGTTCATGCTGGCCCGAGCCAGGAGGCAAGGCGACGGTGATTGCGGCATCTGCTTCGAGTACGCTGTGCATGAGGCGCTCAACGCCGGAAATCCGCATGTGCTCGAAAGGATCTCCGACGCGCTAAAGCTGTGCAAGATCTCAGGTGATCCCCGCTCGCTCCTCTTCGGAATTGAGAAATCTGGCCGGCAGCAGCTGATTGATACTGTGCACCAGGAGTTCACCGACGACAGTCGTGTGCTCTCTGGAGTGCAGGACCAGCCACCGAAAATCAAACGACACCTCAGCGAGCTAGCGAGAGCATTCCGGAGGCGATCAACCAGCCTTCCCACCTCGATCAGCGGCTTGTGGAAGGCCGACCTATTCCTGGGCGTCCCCGAGGCAGAGCGATGGGTTGGCACCACTGTGAAGATCAACTCTCGAAGTCAGTGCGCGGTGGCGTCAGCCGCGGATATCGCTCAACACGGCGGAGAGGTTCGCGTTCATCGCCTCGGTCGCCGTGGTCATCATCTTCGTGAAGACGCCGGTCGATATCGAGATGCGCACCGGCTTACTGGATGGGTTGAAGGTGACTAAGACGTTGCCGCCGACGTATTCGACCTCGATCTCGTCGACCCGTAGCGGCGGTTCGTGCTGCAGGTAGTCCCGCAGAGGGGTTATGTTGGTCATTGGCATGCTTTCCCGGTGAACGGCGATCGAGCATTTCTCGGCGTCAGACGGAGGTCAAAAATGCATGCGGAAACATGCACCACTTTCGTGCATTCGATCGCGCGTCAGCCAAGGTCCACATGCCGCCTTCGCCGCAGCGGCTTCGGAACGATGATGGTGGTTTCCCGCGGCGGCGCCAGCTTGCGCTGGTCGCGCGCTGTGGGCGGCCTGCAGAACTCGACGCCGTTGGCGCGACCGTGAACGAGACCGTCGGGCAGCTCCACGAGTCCGCGGTGGCGTGGGCGGCATTTAAATCCGTCGGAGTGTCGGCTCATGGCGCGCCCTCCGGCACCCCCACTGCCGGCGGCGCGAGAGGGACTGGATCAATCCCCGTTAGGCGTGAGCACCCTGGTCGGCCAAGTCGCCCACAGGCGCGTCTTCGAATGATCCGGGATCAGCTTGACGTCCGAGAGCCGCTGTAGGGCGCCACGTGATTTCTCTCACAGATGGAAAAACCAGCCTCCGGTACAAACACGGTGAGGCGCCGGCTTGGTTT
Organism: Bradyrhizobium sp. UFLA05-153; assembly: GCF_054185185.1. NCBI lineage: Bacteria > Pseudomonadati > Pseudomonadota > Alphaproteobacteria > Hyphomicrobiales > Nitrobacteraceae > Bradyrhizobium > Bradyrhizobium sp. UFLA05-153. The sequence goes on along the minus strand of NZ_JBBIAM010000015.1, from coordinate 33,011 downwards.
GAGCCAGATGTTGTTCACATGCACCCCCCGAGGAGGGAATTCATGAGTGAAATGCGTGAACTGATCGATACCGAACTCGACGCCGTGAGTGGAGGGTGTTGTTGTCACGACGGGCTCGACGGGCTCTTCGGCAAACTCGGCAATATCGTCAATTTCGGCAATATCTTCATACAGGAAAACATTGCCGTGCAGATTGCTGTGGCTGTCGGCGCTAACGCCACCGCCTTCAATCTGCTCGGTGGTCAGCAGAACTCCGGCTTTATCAGCCGGCTAGCCGTAGTTTAGGCAAGTCGTGATCATGCATGATGCAGCCCTAGAACTAATGGAGCGAAGGTGGCCCTGAACCACACTTTCAGTCTCATGACCTTCGCGCTCTTAGCGCTGTGCTTCGTGGCGTTCGTAGCCACCATAAAGCCGCAACCGCTGTACCACTCAGAAACGGCTGTGGGTTCGATTTATGAGCGCGCCTTCAGCGCCGGAAGTTCTTGAATCGATCCGGCGGTCAGTCATGACGCCTCCAGGGCGCGCTGCACGGTGCTGGTGCCGACGCCGATCGTGCGGGCGATCGTGGGAATGCCCTTGCCTTCGCTGCGCAGCCGCCTGATGCGTCTTTCCAGCTCGACCCTTCATCCCCCAGCGCTTCTCATCAGCGCTTCTGTGGCCGTCCTTGCGGCTGTCACGGCCTAGCTTCACGCCGTTTGCCTTGGCGCGTGCGAGGCCGGCGTTGACGCGCTCGACGACATGGCCTTCTCGACTTCGGCAAACACGCCGCACATCTGGAACATCGTGCGCCCCGGGGGCGTCGTGGTGTCGGGCGCCTGCTGGTGCAGGTACAGGTCGCACTTACTTCGCGGCCTGGAGGTCGCCCAGGAAGCCGACCAGATCCTGCAAGCTGCGGCCGAGGCGATCAACGCTCCAGGCCGCGATCATGTTGATCTAGCGGGCGGTGACATCCTTCAGCAGCCGATCGAAGCCAGGACGCTTGTTGCGGCCGTTGGAGCCGCTGACGTCGGCGTCCTCGTAGAGGCCTGCGATCACCCAGCCCGAGCGCTCAGCGACCGCCTCCAGCTCGCGGCGCTGGTTCTCCGTGGTCTGTCCGTCAGTGCTGACACTTCATGGCCTGCTCCAACGTGGAGCTTCATTTTGATGCTCGCGAAAAGCCCGTGAATTCAACGGGCGCCGGTCGCGGTTGGCAGGGGGGTCGGTATGGCCCGCGAAGTGGGGCGACTACGCCGAGCTATCGCCAATGGGGGCCGGCAACGGTCGCGCGGACGCAGAGGGTTGGGACAGCGGGACAGGCGCTGAGGAGGCCACCTGTCCCGCCGCGCTTACCGCGAACAGTAAACTGCTACGGTGCGCTAACTGCCGGATGACAACATATCGGCCTCGCCTCAACTGTGATGCACGGCACTGCGGCAAGTCGAGGCCGGAGCCGACTGTTGGTGATGGGTTTCAGCGCCACGCGCTATGGGGCGAGCCCCTACGCCCAGGACAAGGACAATGACGACGTCGCGGCAACGCTGTCAGCGGTTGATGGGATCGAGGCTGCTGTCGTGGGTAGTCGGTCGGCGCAAGGAATGTAAGCGTCCATTGTGGATTCACCTCACGGGTAAAAGGTCGCCGCGCGTGCTGCGTTTACATCCAACGTCAGCAGCGAGGCTCCCTTCGAGCGGCGTCGGGTTGGATATTCCCGGTGCTCGAAACGTCAAAAAGGGGGCGGTGGCGGGTGAAAGGAGAAACCGGCCACCGCCGGGCGCGAACCACGTGCCGTTGAAGCACGCCGAGGCGGTCGCGGGTTGTAATCACCGGAACGTGCGTGGTGCCGCCGCTCACCACAATCTGCCAGCCGGCCCCGAGCAGAACGGGGACGAACATGCTCGGTCGCCAAGTCATGCCGTTGCGCTGCGCCTCGGCCGCGAGCCGCTTTCGAGCGGAATGTGATCGGCGTCACGGCGCATCAACGCCACATCGTACACTAGATGGCATGTGGTAATCGACGACATCAAGGATCGGAAGGTACGGCGGATGTAACCGACCTGATGGTCTTGAAGGGCCCCGACGTGCAATATCGTCGGGGCCGGTGACTTTTAGGGGTTTGCGTGTTTCGTCAACGCGGGACCAGCGGCAACGGAAACTGCTGCGGCTTGGTTGATGGAACTGCGACGGCAGAACGGCGAGCTAGCGGCATCTGACTCTGATAAGCAGCCCCAGTGCTGCTCGCGGCGGCGCTGGCCTCGACCTCCTTGACGGTTGGCTTGCGGAGCCTGATTTCAATTCTACGCCATTGCGGCAAGTCCCCAGCCGGACTCAAGACCCTCTACGCAAAACACTGTGGTGAAAAAGACCCGCGTGCAGACAGCCAGACCGCGTGAGACCGAATAGCTCTCGAAATTGCCGAGTGGCCCGGCCTGTCCGCCGGGACTTCGGTCGCAACCTCCGAAGGTCCTCCGGTTGCCAGTTTTCATTTTTTCACCGCGCGGCTGGAATCCGTTGTGGAGGGGGTGCATGTTGAATTTGGTCGAGTCGCCAATTGAAAAATCCATGCGCGGGAGAAGTTTTCAAGCGCGGCTTCAACAGTCATGGCAGATGCAGATCGTCACCGCCTTCGGCAAGAATATCGAAGGCGCAGAACTGCGAGCTCATGATCGTGCTTGCGCGAGTGAAGCGCGTTGAAGTCTGACTAGCATCGACGCCGAGCACGACCGCTTCGCCGTCCAGCACGAATTGCTTCTGGCGGAGCTTGCGCGCGGCCTCCACGCACGCGCCATCCTCACAGCACGATCTAGCTCCCAGAAAGGCAACAATGCAGCTTATTTGCTGCGGGTCAGGGGGGCTTAAACCACGCTGACGCGCGGTCGCTGCACTGGAGGCCCGGCTGTTGCGCCAGCGGGGTTGCAACGGGAGGTCGGCCTTGGTGCGTCCCGCCTCCTGTCGTGGCGCCTAGCCTAGAGCAGCTTCTGCGCCTTCTCGATCTCCTTGAGCAGAGCCATGACCGGATATGAACGTCGAGCGCCGCCGCGATCACAGCGGCTGGCCAGGATATCGGTCTCCCCAAACAGCGCGGGTTGGCGCCCTTTGAGAGCGCTAGGCAACGCGCATGTAGGGAACAGTCACTGACTTTCTCGGGAAGACTTCATCAGTCCGCGCGGAGCGTCATTTGGCGTTGTCCTGACCGAGGGAAAAGCCGGGGCCGTCGAGCAAGTCTGGCTCGATGAATTGTACGGCTTTCGCATTTCGGTGAGAGGCGACGACCGCAGGTTAGTGGCGCAGGATTGACGCGGGCCGCTAGTGGGCCCGGCGTCGGGCTCTATCCCCGTCCTGCTTCCATTGACCGAGCAGCGCGCATGCCTCACTTCTCTCCGCGTCGCTTGGCTGGCTGTCAGGATGCAAGCATTTCATGAGCTTGCCGTAAGTCGCGAACGTCATGATGCCCTTCCGGCAACTTTCCCCCTCGTACCATTTATTCATTTCCCGTAGCGCGAGCCACAGCTTGCGGTTCCTCTCCTTGAGGCGGGCCACCTCGTCGGGATCAATTGGCGGCGGCGCGGGCTTGGCCGCCATGGCCTTGGTTGCTGCATGCTGTTTGCGCTCATCAGCAAGCGCAATCTTCAATGTCGCGTTCTCTTGCTGAAGGGCGGCAATCTCGATTTCTCTTCGCGCCTCGGCCAATTGTTTGAACTGTTCGGCGACGACGTTGCGCAGTCGTTCGATTTCCTCCTTCCGTTTGGTGCGCCATCGCGCCTGCCGCTCGGTATTGTTGAGACCCATGACGATCTCCCTCATGGTCAACGCCTTTCGCGATAGCGTGGCTGATGTCGGCCACAGTGGCAGCATGCTTGATCAGCTTTGGTGATCTCGCGCACTACATGGCGAAGTTTGCGGTAGTCTCCTGATCGAAGCGGCTGGCGATCGCAAGATGGATGTTCTTGCTGCTACCTTTTGAGGTGGTGTCTCATGAAACTGAGCGAATTTTTTTTCGTTGCGGCAATCATCAGCCAGCCCGGCATTTCGGGGGGCAGCCGATATATCTATGGGCGGGACGATTATTCCGAGCATCCGGATCAGGGTCGTTATCCTACCTTTGGAGGCGACGACAAGGCTGCCTCGTCTGCGGTACGAAGCGCTTTAACCACCCCCTCAACGCGAGCAAACAATTGATCTCCTTCGTCCCGTCGCTTTAGCTCGCGCTCTACCACCGTTCTAATGAACGTGCTGGTGCGGCTCTTGTCTATGATATCCTCGACAACGCTCTCGCCGTCGCTCTCCCGCATGCTTGTTAACTGTTGGTCAAGCTGATTAAGCGTTAGGCGAATGACGTGCAATTGGACGTTTTTTGAAAGCTTGGAGCCATTAGCTCCACTGTGGCGATTGCTGTTGTCCTCGATCATTGTCCCCCCCCCTGCGCTGAGGTGTGCGACAATTCTATGAACCCGGCGAAGTGCTGGCACAGTGGCGGGAATTTGACGTTGCTGAGGCTTATAGGTCAGCGTGTCTTGCATTTGCGGCCAAACTCGACCTAGCTAGTGGTCACGCGTACCCCGCGTTTTTCACGCGGCGGTGCATCGCCCGCCGCCGGAGGAGAAGGAGCACTGTAGGGCTAGCCAAAAACTACGGTCGTAAGGCCGCTGTGCGCACCGTTGCTAGCACCGTAGATTGCGTGCAAAGCTTGCAGAAAAGACGAACGATATCAGCCCGGTTGACAGGACACCCCTTCCGCCAAGTATGTTGTTCACCGCTCCTCCAAACCGAAATAGCAAGATATTGAACTGTCTTCGATTTTCGACAATCCCCCGAGACCCGCGTGACTAGCTACGGTGACGAGCTACAAATCTGCGCGGCTGAGCTTCGGACTACGCCGGCAGGGCAGGGCCAGCGCACCAGATGACCGGAGCTTGGGGCAACAACTCCAGCGGTATCAAGAAGAAGAGAGATGTGAAGGACTTCACACGGCGGCCCCGAGCCTTGCACTAGGCAGGACTGAGACAGTCTCAACGGAGATTTGCATGAAGTTCCTGATGATCTCAGGCCTGACCGCCCTCGCGCTCGTCTTGGCCGCAACGAGCATTCCGCGAGCACATCCACCATCGGTAACTCACACATCGGTAGCAGAGATGCAAAAGGTGCCGCAACAAAGCAAACTACCAGTTGAAGATTTCGAAGATCGATCACTGGTGTTTCCAAGGGAATCACAGCGGTAGTGAGAATGCTGCCATCGTCTCGAACCAACTGGGGTTCGAGCAGGCGTCGGGCGGCTCGTATGCCATCGAAAAGCTCGGTGAGTGAGGCGGCTGGTCCGCCCGCGAGAGCAGCAACGTCTCAATCGTTGTCTCATGGACTCATGAAAATCGGGTCGATCCCAACAGGATCCCCGGGCAGTCCCAAGGATTGAAGCGCCGCACGGTGGAGGTCGATCTCAAGGACAGCCAATAGTAGCACTAGCACGGCGACGATGTAGATGAGCACTGGCGACGCGGCCTGGTTGGCGGGATCGCGATTTCGGGGCAGCAAAGCGCGAAAGTGCCACAATCGCGAGATGAGTTGCCGATATGCTTTCGGGTGCAGTTGCATGTTCGGCCTCGATCGGTGAGGGGCCTTTGGCAAGCCTGCGATCACGCAGGTCGCCATTCAAGGCGCCGCTTGTCGCACCCTGGAACCGGACACGAGCTTCATTCGTTGAGCTGGATCAAAAGGGGTGGTTGTTTCTCCTGGAGCCAAGCCTGCCGGGTGTTTCGCTGTGATCGTCTCCGACGACCTAGGGATTGGACCTTGCGTCTCGCTACCGTGCTTCTGACAGCATCGCTGCTCCCGGCGCTGCAACCAGCGCAGGCCCAGTTGGCGGGACACGGCGGGCCTGTCCGGGCGATCGCCGTCTCGGCCGATGGCAAGACCGTTTTGTCGGGTAGCTTCGACACTGCAGCGATCCGATGGTCCCTCGCAACCGAGTCCGCCGAGCAGGTCCTTCGTTTCCATTCGGGTGCGGTGAACGCGGTTGCCTTCCTTGGAGAGGGAAGAGTGGCAACGGCTGGTGCGGACGGCCAGATTGCTATTTGGACGCCAGGCCGGCCGCAGCCCGACCGGGTTTTCGAAGGTCATACGGGACCCATTGTCGGGCTCGCCGTTTCGCCCGATGCATCGAAGCTCGCATCAGCCTCGTGGGACCATACCGTGCGGCTTTGGACGCTGTCGGATGGCACGTCGCGCGTGTTGGAGGGGCATTCGCAAAACATCAACGGCGTTACCTTTACGCCAGGCGGACAATCGCTCGTGAGTGTCGGCTACGACCTTACGGCGCGGGTCTGGCATTTGGCGGATGGGACATCCGAGATTGCGACCTTGCCGGCGCCATTGAACGCAGTTGCGATCGCACCGGACGGCGAAATCGTCACGGGCGCAGCAGACGGCAGGCTGCGCATGATGACCTCAGATGGCAAGGAAAGCGGTGACGTTGCTGCTGGCACCACGCCGATCGTGGCCCTGGCGATCTCGCTTGACGGTACCTTGATTGCCGCAGCCCGGATTGGCGGCACCGTGGCGATCGTCGATCGCAAAGCGCGCAGCGTGCTGCGCACGCTCGCCGGGCCCGGCATGCCGGTCTGGTCGGTTGCGTTCCTGCCCGATGGCGCGACGCTTCTGACCGGCGGCGCCGATGGCAGGATCAGGCAATGGAACGCACTGACCGGCGATGCTATCGGCTCCAACCTCTTGGGCACGCCAGCCGACCCGCTCGCCACCTATGCCGGCGATCACGGCGCCGAAATCTTCCGGGCCTGCGTCGCCTGCCACACGCTGTCGGAGACGGAGGTGCAGCGCGCCGGCCCGACGCTTGCCGGACTCTACGGCCGGAAGATCGCCTCGCTGCCGGGCTACCGCTTCTCCGACGCGCTCAAGAGGATGGACATCGTCTGGACGCCAGAGACCGTGTCAAAACTGTTCGAGATCGGGCCGAACGCCTATACGCCCGGCACGAAGATGCCAGAACAGCGCATCAGCTCGGCCGAAGACCGCCGCGCACTCGCGGACTTTCTGGCGCGTGCGACGTCGAAGTAGGGCGCTAATACCCCGGCCATTGCTCCACGGGAATATTCGTTAGCTCCGGGCGCTCCCTCAGCATGCGAGCGACGTCGATGCTTGGATGTTCCTTCAGAGCCGCCACGACAACCGGTTGACGTACTTGCGGCGTGACAGCCACTTGATCTTCTTGCCCTTCGCCTTCGCCCTGCAGGCGGACGACCGCCTGCTTGAGCGCTACCTTTTCTGCCTTGGTGAGGCGGCGGCCTCAGCCGCGCCAGCGGCAAGGACCGTGGCGATGAGGCACGTCAACAGAACCATCATGAAGCGAGGCACGCGGCTAGTCCTTGCTTTCGCGCTGGCGCAGATAGTCATCCGTCGTCCGAGGCGGCGCGCGTTCCGGAACGCCCCGGAATGGATCGAATTGCTGTTCGCTCATAACAATGACGCGACAATCGGCGCACATCCGCAAGGCCTCGAGCCTCTTGTCGCCGGCGGGATACATCCAATGCCGGCCCTCGAGCTTTGCCGCGATCCGCTCGATCGTGCTCTTCACGCCGAACGGGGTGCCGCAGCGAACGCACAGCGCGGGCTCTTCTTCCTTGATCACGACCGCAGACGCGCGCGCCGCGCGGAAATCGATCTGCGGCTTGAGCGTGATGACCTTTTCAGGGCAGGTGCTCTGGCACAGGCCGCATTGCACGCAGGCGTCTTCGACGAACTTGAGCACAGGACGCTCGGGATCGTCGCGAAGCGCGCCGGTCGGGCAGGCCGAAACACAGGACAGGCACAGCGTGCAACCATCCGTATTGACGCTGATCGCGCCAATCGGTGCGCCTTGCGGCAAAGCGATCACATCGATCGGCTTTGGTGCCAGGCGGTGCAATTCGCTGAGGCCAAATCGCAGGAGATCGCGCCGCTTTCCGACAGTCTTGAAGGTTGCGGGCGTCCCGACCGCCGGAAGCATGTCGATCGCGCTCAATTGCGCACCGAGCACGTCAGGATCGTCGGTTTCGATGGTGGCCGCGCGCTGCCCGTCGAATCCGAGCCCGGCCAGAATCGCCTCGGCCATGGCGATCGTCTGCAACAGCCCTGTCACCTCGTGCCGCGGTTTTGCGCGCAGCAGAAAGCGCACGGCAGACGCGCCGTAGGCGAACGCGCCGATGACCGCTTCCAGCCCGACCTGCGTCAGCTCGTTGACGGCGAGGGGAAGCACGTTGGCCGGCAGCCCGTCGCCGTGACGGGCGAGCGCGTCGATCAGCGGCGTGCCGTGTGGGCTGTCATGCAGCAGCAGCACCGGCTGCGCGCCGCCGGCCTCGTGATAGGCGAGCAGCATGGCACGCATGATCTGCAACTGGGTGTCCGCGGGCGGCAGCGCGTAGGACGCAGCTCCCGTCGGACAGGCTGCAGCGCATTGCCCGCAGCCTGCGCAGACTTCCGCGTTGACAGCGACATGATCGCCGGCGGGCGTGATCGCGCCGGTCGGGCACAGATCGAGGCAGCGATGGCAACCGATCAGCTTCGAGCGCGAATGCGCGCAAAGGGCAGGCGTGAAGTCGACATATCTGGGTTTGTCAAAACTGCCGATGAGATCGCGCGCAGCAAGTACCGCGCGCAGCACAGCGGCGGGGTCCTTGGGATCAGCGCGCAGGTAGCCGTCGCGCAGATCGTGCGCGGGAAACAGCGGCATCTCGCCGGAGAGGTCGAGCACGAGATTGCAGCGCGAAGTCGCCCCGTTGCGCGCGGCTTCGAACACGAAGCGGTCGCGCGAAGACGGTCGGGGCCGCGCGTAGTCGTCGATCGTGAGCTCGAAGGCGCCAAAATGTCCCCTGGCGTTGCGGATTGTTCCCTTCACGATCGGGAAGTCCGTCGCCGCAGGCGGGGCGATATCTGTTGGCCGCTTGAGCATGACCGTGACATCGAGATGGTCCGCGAGCAGCCGTCCGGCCTCGATTGCGGCCTCGTCGCGTCCGTAGATCAGGATGATGCCGTCGCTCGACAGCGAGACGAGCGGATAGTCCGGTCTCGGAATCGCAGCCGCCGCAAGCAGCGCGGCCATCTTCGCACCTGCGTTCGCACCGTCGCGCGACCAGCCCGCCGTCTCGCGGATGTTGACGAAAGTGATCCCGTCAGGGCGTTCGCCGGCCTCATCGGTGAACTGCGCCGCCTGCTGCGTACAGGCAACCGTCAGCGAACCCTCGGCCGTTGCGGCGTTGCGAAAATGATCGAGCTCCGTGCCGCAGAGATGACGAAAGCTTCTGATCTCACAGCTGGGGCAGCCACGCCGGATCGCAGCCGTGTCGAGGCGCATCGTGTCTTCGCACGAGCAGATGAGGACGGTCTTCGCTGGCTGCTCCAGGTGAATCCCTCCGTCAGTGCGGCAAGGGAGCGGACTCGCGCCGATCCCTTGCCTCGTATAGATTTCCACTATCGGGAAGAAAAGGAAAGTGGAGGACGGCCTTGCCGTCGACCCCTACCACCCACGTTTCCCTGGCGGAACCGATTCATCTGCCGCCGCCATTCGCCCTCGTCCGGTTGCGCGAGAGCGGAGACGCCTTTGCCCACGCTTGCCGCATTGCACCCAAGAGCGGCGCTGGCACGCTGGTCTATGTCGGACGGTTCGATCTCGCCGAATTCGCCGTGGTGCTCGAGCCAGGCGAACCCTTGAGCACCGCGCGACGCGCCTTCTACGCCGGCATGGTCGCGCTCACGGACGCGCTTCGCGCCTATGCACCGCCGAACAAGACGATTGCGATCGACTGGCCGGACGCGATCCGGATTGACGGCGGCTTGGTCGGTGGTGGGCGGTTGGGATGGCCGTCGTCCGCGCGCGAGGACGAGCCGCCGGCCTGGCTCGTGTTTGGCGCCATGATCCGGACGGTCGCCATGACCGACCCGGGGGTTGGTGTTCGCCCGCTGGCGTCTGCGCTCGACGAGGAGGGGTTTGGCGAGGCGGGCGCCGTGCAGGTGACGGAAAGCTTCGCGCGGCACTTGATGCGGGCGATCGACGGCTGGCAGGTCGATGGCTTTGACAGTGTCGTGCGCGACTACCTCAGCCGAGTGCGCCGCGAGCGGCCTACCGTCCTGCGGACTGATGATCGCGGCGATCTCCTCACACGCCGCATCGGCACTGACACGATTGAACGGAGGGAACTCGTCAGCGCGCTCGCCGCGCCATCCTGGCTCGATCCGAAACTCGGAGGGCCAAGGCCGTGACAAAGGCCGTGAAACTCTTGCGCACCATCGCGCTCGATCCCTCCGACACCTTCGTGTTCGATGTTGCGGCCGAAGCAGGCGAATGGGCCGTCTCCGGCGCCTTCCGCTTCTTCGACCAGGATCCGGCGAAGCTCGCCGGCAAGGCGCGCGCGGCCTTCCGCAGCGGCTTCCTCGGCGTGCAATCCTGGGGATGGTCGACGTTGGTGCAGATCGTCCCGGCGACGCAGGACGATTGCCGGGCGTTGATCGAACTGCTTGCCGGGCAACTCGTCGAACGCTTCGGGGCGCCGGACATTGCAACTGCGAAAGCTGCTGCGGAGGAGGAAGTCGCGTTCGCGCAATCGCTCTGCGCCTATCCGATCAGCTCGCTCATCGCCGTCCACCGCTCGGTGAGCGATGGCGAGGTCCGCGAGGCCTTCCGCAGGCTGCAACTGCGCGAAGGGCAGGGGCATGGCAAGGCATTCTCATTCATGGAGGTGGAGGACGACCTCGAGCCAGGCAGCGATCTCCACCTTGCCGATCTGGGCCAGGAGCCGCGGCGCCGATGAAGGATTTCTGGATCGCGTGCGGCCACCATCTGCTCGATCGCGACGCGAGCGGCGGGCTCTGCGTCACGGATGAATTCCTCAAGGCCTATTTCGCCCGTCCCGAGCTGATGCCGCCGGACGATGCATGCCCGGTCGAAAGAAGGCTGCACCGCGAGCTGCTCGCTGGTCCGCGCCAGCCGGTAGGCAATGACGAGATCGCTGCGATCGCCGATCAGGACGCACGCGAAAACTGGCGGTTCGTGCTCGCCTTTCGCGATCTCCTGCTGCGGCATCCGACGCTCGAGGCTGCCTACCTTGCAACCATCCGATCGCGGACGAGCGATCTGCCGCCGCTGTTTGTCAATCAGCTCGTGCACGTGATCCTGCGCAACGCGCTGGACGGCTGCGATGATCCGTTCATACCGCGTGCCGCCGAACTGTTCTTCCGCCAGCAGCGCGTCCTGCCGCATGAGCAGGCCTTGCTGCTCGGCGACGAAGAGGTGGTCGGTGGGCAGAGTCCGACACCAGTGCTCTCGCTGATGTCGATGCTGGGGGCTGCAACCGACGCCCAGCTTGACGTGCTGAACGAGGAGAATGCCGACGCGTATTGGCAGCGCAGCGACCATTTCGACATGGCGTTCGATCTCACCTCGGGTGGCCGCGGCCCGCATGCGTTGGCGCAGGCGATGGCGCGCTGGATTTCCCATCTGCTGGCGGTCGACGTCGCCATCGAGCCGTTGCGCGAGCTGCAGGATGCACAGCTCAGCTGGTATGTCGGGCTCGACACTGACGCCACGGGTCTCGGCGACCGTCTCTGGCATGGCGAGCAGCTCGACGAACCCAGCGCCGGACGCGTGCTCGCACTGTTTCGCCTGACGTTTGCGGACAGCAGCGCGGTCACAGAGGATGTGCAGGGCGAGCCGGTCTATCTCATCCTGGCGATGACGCCGGACCAGAAGCTTCGGATGAAGCCGCAAAATCTGCTCACGGGGCTGCCGATCAGACGCCTGGAGATGGTGACGTGAGCCCCGCTACGCTGCCACTCCTGCGCCTTCCCGTCGGCATTGTGGTGGAACGGCGCAAGGCGGACTCGCCATGGGCCGACTTCGTCTGGCGCTGCGTCGCCGTGCTGTCGGATGCGCCCGAGACGAAGCCCTGGACAATGCTCCGCGAAGAGGACGGCAAAACCCTGTTCTATGCGGGCAGCGCGACGGTCGATCTCTATCCGTCCGAGACTGCGCGCTATCGCGACAATCTCGCCTCGGGCACTCCGAGCATCTGGACAGTGCTGTCGCCCGCGTTAGGCGCCTGGCCCTATTCGGTGGCGGCCGCCACCGCCGATCCTGCGGAGGGCGAGGCGTTCACCGAGGCCGGTGCCAACCTCGTCGAGGCGGTGCCGATGCCGGAGGTGCTGCGCGTGGCGATTGAAAGTTTTGTTGCCGAGCACCACGTCGAACGTGAGTTCTTCAAGCGCAAGCGGCGTCAGGCGGATCCGGAGGCGCTGGCCAGCCGCCGGCATGAAGGCGGCCAGGAATGAGCGAGGCAAGTCGAGTGAGTGAGGACAAGCTGGGTGAGGATAAATTCCTGGCGCGCTGGTCCCGTCGCAAGCAGGAGGCAAAGGCGAACGCCACGCCGCCTGCCGCGGCAATGCACGACGACGTGCATTCTGCACCAAAGCCCGTGGTCAAGGACGACGAGGCGGAAGTCGATCTGTCGAGCCTGCCTTCGATCGACTCGATCACGTCCGCGACAGACATCAAGGCATTCCTGCGCAAAGGGATTCCGCAGGAGCTGACCCGTGCGGCGCTTCGTCGCGCCTGGAGCGCCGATCCTGCCATTCGCGACTTCGTCGGGCTCGCGGAGAACGCCTGGGACTTCAACGATCCCTCAGCGATGCCGGGTTTTGGCCCGCTGGATTGTTCTGAGGGAGAGCTGGCTGCGCTGGTTGACCGGATCGTCGGAGGCTTTTGCAAGTCGGCCGAGGCTCAGCTTGAGACTTCGGTTGAAGCCACGGATTCTTCGCGAGAATTGCGCCAGGCCGCAACTTCAAGGGTCGAGGTCATCGCCACGGAATCCGAAGCGACCCAAATCGCCTCCGTTCCTGCTGCAACGCAACCGGCGGTGGCTGATAGCACTGAGAGCGAACGCGAGCCCATTCGGCGCCGCACGCATGGCGGCGCGCTGCCGCGCTAGTGGCTCCAACAAAAGAAAATAGCCTCAGGCTATGGAGCCTCCGCGGCATTGGAACTACAATTCGCCCAGCGCTTTGCAACAAAAGCGAAATCAAGCACCTGGGACTTGGATGGAGGTCCACGTGCGTGATGATGGCCTCGATCGCGCAATTGACGCCGCCGGCGGCGTTGCCCAGCTTGCGCGCAAAATCGGCATTAGCCAGCCCTCCGTTTCAAACTGGAACAAGGTGCCCGCACAACGGGTGATGGCTGTCGAAGCTGCAACCGGCGTATCGCGCAACGAATTGCGGCCCGATCTTTACAGCGAGCCGCCTGTGTCCGAAGACCCGATTGATCCCGTCGACGCGGCGCGTGCGCAGGAATATCTGCTGCTGGCTTCGCTTCTATCGGCAGCGCCGTCAAAAAAGCTGCTTGATCAATTGGCGGCATTGACCGGCGACGCTACGCCGCTCGGGCGGGCGCATGCTGCGCTGGCAGAAGCCGCTGCCGGTGCTGTCGCAGCGAAGGTCGAACGCGAATATTTCGACCTGTTCGTCGGTCTCGGCCGCGGCGAACTTTTGCCATATGCCTCCTACTACCTGACCGGCTTTCTCAACGAGCGGCCGCTCTCACGCCTGCGCTCCGATCTCGCAGCGCTCGGGATCGCGCGCGTCGCGGGCAATTCGGAGCCGGAAGACCACGCCTCGATCCTGTGCGAGATCATGGCCGGCTTTGCTTCAAGACGCTTTGCCGCATCGTCCGACGTGCAGCGCGCCTTCTTCGAGAAACACATCGCGCCCTGGATGGAGCGGCTGTTCGCCGACATCGAGAGCGCTGAGAACGCCACCTTCTATCGTGCGGTCGGCGCGCTCGGTCGCGCCTTTATTGAGATCGAGACGGAAGCGTTCACGTTCGCCAACTGACCAGCACGCGCTGGTCCAGGAGAGATGCGATGAGTGGAGACAGGAAAACCACAGCCGGTCGCCGCGACTTCCTGCGCAAGGTCGGCATCGGCACGGTCGGTGCCGGCGCGACGCTCGCGACACCGCTGGTCGGGTCCGCCGAGGCCGACAGTGAGACCAACGATGAGAAGCGCAAGGCGCGCTACAAGGAATCGGATCACGTCAAGGCCTTTTACCGCGTCAATCGTTATCCGGCTAAGGGAGGCTGACCGTGCTGATCAAGCGAACACACCAGCATTCCCAGCGTCACGGCTCCGTCGCGGAGTCCCTTGCAGGTCAGGCCGGCGGTCTCGACCGCCGCAGTTTCCTGCGCAAATCCGGTCTTGCCGGCGGCGCGCTCGCCGCGCTCGGGACCATGCCGGTCGGCAGCGTGCGCAAGGCGGAAGCGGCGATGGCTGGTCCGCTCACAACAGGCGCAACCGTTCGCAAGAGCATCTGCACGCATTGCTCGGTCGGGTGCACGGTCACGGCGGAGGTCTTGAATGGGGTGTGGATCGGCCAGGAGCCGAGCTGGGATTCCCCGATCAATCGCGGCTCGCACTGCGCCAAGGGCGCTTCCGTGCGCGAACTCGTGCATAGCGAGCGGCGGCTACGCTATCCGATGAAGCTGGTCGACGGGCAGTGGACCCGCGTGTCCTGGGATACCGCGATCAACGAGATCGGGGACAAGCTTCAAACTGTACGCGAGAAGTCGGGTCCCGATTCCGTCTATTGGCTTGGCTCGGCCAAGATGACCAACGAGGGCGCCTACCTGTTCCGCAAGTTAGGTGCGTTCTGGGGCACCAACAACACCGATCACCAGGCCCGCATCTGCCATTCAACGACCGTCACCGGCGTCGCCAACACCTGGGGTTACGGCGCGATGACCAACAGCTACAATGATATCCGCAATGCGAAGACACAGGTCATCTTGGGCGGCAATCCGGCCGAGGCGCATCCGGTCTCCTTGCAACATCTTCTCGAAGGCAAGGAGCTGCAAAAGGCCAACTTTGTCGTCATCGACCCGCGCCTGACGCGCACGGCCGCACATGCGACGGAATATGTTCGGATGCGGCCAGGCACTGACATCCCCGTGCTCTACGGCATGATGTGGCATATCCTCCAGAACGGCTGGGAGGAGAAGGAATTCATCCGGCAGCGCGTCTACGGTTTCGACGACCTCAAGAAGGAAGTTGAGAAGTGGCCTCCGGATGAGGTCGAGCGTGTCACCGGTATTCCCGGCGAGCAGCTCAAGCGCGTCGCCAAGATGTTCGCCACCGAGAAGCCGGCGACGCTGATCTGGGCCATGGGCCAGACCCAGAAGACCGTCGGCACCGCGAACGTACGGGCGAGTTGCATCGCGCTCTTGATGACCGGCAATGTCGGCAAGGCCGGCGCCGGCGCCAACATCTTCCGTGGCCATGACAACGTGCAGGGCGCAACCGATGTCGGGCTCGATATCGTCACGCTACCGTTCTACTACGGCCTCGCCGAGGGCGCCTGGAAGCATTGGTCGCGGGTTTGGGAAGTCGACTACGACTTCCTGAAGTCGCGTTTCGACTCCAAACAGATCATGGAAACCCCCGGTATCCCGCTGACCCGCTGGTTCGAGGCGGTAACGCTGCCGAAGGATCAGGTCGCGCAGAAGGACAACGTGAAGGCGGTGTTCGTGCAGGGACACGCCTCCAACAGCATCACGCGTATTCCTGAATCCCTCAATGGCCTGAAGGCGCTCGAGCTGCTCGTCATCGCCGATCCGCATCCGACGACCTGGGCCTCGCTCGCAGTCGAAGCGGGACGCAGGGATGGCATCTACATTCTGCCTGTTGCCACGCAATTCGAGTGCAAGGGGTCGCGCGTCGCCTCCAACCGCTCGCTGCAATGGGGCGAGCAGATCGTGAAGCCGATCTTCGAATCGAAGGATGATCTCGAGGTCATCTACCGGATGGCGAAGAAGCTCGGCTTCGCCGACCAGATGTTCAAGAAAATCAAGGTCGAGAACAATCTTCCTGAAGCAGAGGATGTACTGCGCGAGATGAACCGCGGCAGCTGGTCGACCGGCTATTGCGGGCAATCGCCGGAGCGCCTCAAGGCGCACATGAAGAACCAGGCGAAGTTCGACATGCTGACCATGCGGGCGCCCAAGGACGACCCCGAGGTCGGCGGCGACTATTACGGCCTGCCCTGGCCGTGCTGGGGGTCACCGGAGGTCAAGCATCCCGGTACGCCGCTGCTCTACAATACCAATCTGCACGTGATGGACGGCGGCGGCACGTTCCGGCCGCGTTTCGGCATCGAGCGCGAGGAGAAACTGCCGGACGGCACGACGCGGAAAGTCAGCCTGCTCGCGGACGGCTCGTACTCGCTGGGATCAGGTATCCAGGACGGATATCCGGAATTCACCCTGGCGAGCCTGAAGAAGCTCGGCTGGGACACAGACCTCACCGAAGCGGAAATGGCCGTGATCAACAAGATCAATCCGGCCAATCCGGACACGGTGTCCTGGGCGCTCGATCTGTCGGGCGGCATCCAGCGCGTTGCGCTGGCACATGGCTGTGTTCCCTATGGCAACGGCAAGGCGCGCATGAATGCCTTCGGTCTGCCCGATCCGATTCCTGTTCACCGCGAGCCGATCTACACGCCGCGCGTCGACCTCGTCGCCAAATATCCGACGCTGCCCGACGCCAAGCAGTTTCGCATGCCCAATATCGGGTTCTCCGTGCAGAAGGCGGCGGTGGAGAAGGGAATCGCAAAACAGTTCCCGCTCATCCTGTCGTCAGGCCGTCTGGTCGAATATGAGGGCGGCGGTGAGGAGACCCGCACCAACCCCTGGCTGGCCGAATTGCAGCAGGACATGTTCATCGAGATCAATCCTGGCGATGCCGCCGATCGCGGCATCAAGGACGGCGGCTGGGTCTGGGTCACAGGCGCCGAGAACAATTCCAGGGCAAGGATGAAGGCGCTCGTCACCGAGCGGGTCGGCAAGGGTGTTGCCTGGATGCCCTTCCACTTCGGCGGCTGGCTCGCAGGCAAGGATCTCCGCGGCAACTACCCGAAGGGCACCGACCCGATCGTGCTCGGCGAAAGCGCCAACACGATTACCACCTACGGATACGACCCCGCGACGGGCATGCAGGAGCCCAAGGTCACACTCTGCCAAATCGCGGCGGCTTAGGGAGCAACGACGATGGCACGTATGAAATTTCTCTGCGACGCCGACCGTTGCATCGAGTGCAACGCCTGCGTGACGGCCTGCAAGAACGAGCACGAGGTGCCGTGGGGCATCAACCGGCGTCGGGTCGTTACCATCGCCGACGGCAAGCCGGGCGAACGGTCGGTCTCGATGGCCTGTATGCACTGCACGGATGCGCCTTGTGCGGCAGTGTGTCCGGTGAACTGTTTCTACACCACCGCCGACGGCGTGGTTCTGCACTCCAAGGATCTCTGCATCGGCTGCGGCTACTGCTTCTACGCCTGTCCGTTTGGCGCGCCGCAATATCCGAAGATCGGCAATTTCGGCTCGCGCGGCAAGATGGACAAATGCACCTATTGCGCCGGCGGCCCCGAGGCTGATGGCAGCAAGGAGGAATACGAGAAATACGGTGCGAACCGTCTCGCCGAAGGCAAGCTGCCGCTGTGCGCCGAGATGTGCTCGACCAAATCGCTGCTCGCCGGCGACGGCGAGATCATCGCCCAGATCTATAAGGAGCGGGTGCTGAAGCGCGGTTACGGCTCAGGCGCGTGGGGCTGGAAGACTGCCTATCGCGAGACGATCGAGTCCTGATGCAGGCCGCGGGCGACGCGGTACAAATGCCGAGGAGGAGCTCATGTCCTCATTTGCAAGGTTCATTCGTCCAGCCATCGGCGCGTGGGCGTTGCTTCTGTTGATCATGGCAGTTCCGGCGCCGTCGGCGGCGCAGCAGGTCAATCCGACGGCGAGTTCGGTCAACGAACGCCAGTTGCTCCAGGAGATGGACCGGATCCAGGGGCGCGTCAGCATTCCCGACCAGCGCTCCAGCGTGCTGATGCAACCGGCTGGCCGCGAGTGGCGTGAATTCCGCAACGTCGCGCTGCGCTGGATCGGCGGCGTTGCCATCCTCGGCATGTTGGCCGTTCTCGTGATCTACTATTTGACGCGCGGCATGGTTCGCCTCGAAAGCGGACGATCGGGCCGTACCATCGTGCGATTCAACACATTTGAGCGTTTCGTGCACTGGATGACCGCGACCTGCTTCGTCATCCTGGCGATCTCGGGACTGAACATCACGTTCGGGCGGCCGCTGCTGCTTCCGCTGATTGGATTTGACGCTTTCTCGGAATGGTCGCTATGGGCGAAATTTGCTCACAATTATTTGAGCTTCCCCTTCACGATCGGCGTCGTGCTGATCTTTCTGATGTGGATCGGCGGCAATATCCCGAACAAGGTGGATCTGGAGTGGATCAAGCGCGGAGGCGGGCTGTTCGGACACGATCATCCGCCGGCACGTCGCTTCAACGCCGGCCAAAAGGGGATCTACTGGATCGTTGTGATCGGCGGTGGCCTCGTCGCCGTGACCGGGTATCAGCTCATGTTTCCCTTCTACCTGACGGGAATCGAGGGCATGCAGATTGCCCAGATCGTTCACTCCGTCGTGGCCGTGCTGTTTATCGCCGCGATGATCGCTCACATTTACATCGGCACGATCGGGATGGAAGGGGCCTTCGAGGCGATGGGATCGGGCGAGGTGGATATCAATTGGGCGCGCGAGCACCACAGCCTGTGGCTCGAGCAGCAGTCGGCACAGCCGCAAACGCATCGTGCTGCATCCGCAGCCGAATAGGGCTGGCGGCGCATTGCCTACAGACGCACGCCCGTCGTCGCAAAGGCTTCTGCGACGGGTTGCTGTACGCTGTCGAGCACGGCAACTCCAATCGCAGCGATTACGATCGTCGCAACACAGGCAAGGATGAAAGCCCTCATCGCGATCCTCCAACAAGCTGGCTCACCGATCATCATATAGGATGTCCGGTCACGAACAAACGACCGGCCGGGCTCCGGATCGAATCCGAGGTGCCCATTCCATTATGGCAAGGTGGCGCCGAACCAGGCGTGTTGTACGGACAAAACGTCGCTCGCTGTCGGTCCATTTCTTTGGCTTCGATGATTTTATGTCGAAGTGATTGTCGACTGAGCGGGGGTAATCCTGTTTCTCAATTGCGGGCCTGGTGGACTGGCCGTCTAATCGCGAGGCGAGCAAGCTGGCGTGAGCCTCCCTGCTCAAATCCAGCCCTCGGAAGCGGGCCACCCACTTCGGACGCACAGGCGGGTGGCCCGCGGAGGCGGCGGACCGACGTGGTGGTCAGGATGTGCGCTCGCGTCAACAGCGCGATGCGCTCGCCTCCAGCCAGCCCGGATGCAGACGCGGACAATCTTTTCGATCCTGCGCATCGCACTGACAACGAAAGAACGACGCAGGCTGGATTTCGCTTGATCGTACTGCGATGCGCCCTGCGCTGGAGCTCGTCAGTCGCAGGGCGGCTGCAGATTGAGCTGCCTCAGAAGAGGGGCCAATCCGTCTGAGCTGCAGTTTTTCACTTCAGTCGCTTGCTTTGGCTTTTCGACCGAAGGTGTCTGTGACCTCTTCGCATCAGCGGCACTGCGTTTTTGGATCGTGTATTTCGAAGCAGTCGGGTCGTGCCAGTGACGGGAAATGAACCTGGGCTGCGTTTGATCCGTCTTGGGCTCGACCGCCGGCGCAGCAACAGCGATCTGGGGTGTCGGTACTGCCGGCTTATCCGCCTCAACGGCGGCCTTGGGCGCGATTGCTTCGGCGTGGATCGGAAGTCGATCGCTTTTGTTGCCGCTGACCGCCGGAAAATCCGACGCCATGCCAACGTCGGTATCGGGTGCTGGCGCGCGGCTGGGGCCGAGCGGGGAAACCACGCCAACCACGCATACTGTGCAAACGGCAATAACCCTGATCATGCCGGTTGGTCCCGAGCGTTGCTCAGATCCAAGCGTCGCGTCGGAATCAGCCCAGAATAAGACGAGGGGCTCCTTGCAATGGAATGGGCCCAGCTTGCCGGCGCGGTCTCAAGCTTGCTGGCGCGGCGCTTCTGAATTCTATCGAGTGTTGCAGCCGAGCAATTTCCAAAATCACATTTTTGCCCCAATATCGACACTAGCCGGTCAGCGTTCGACCAGCGAAGACTGGCTAGGCCCGGCACACGTTTCGGCGGGGGCAGTGTGCTGGGCCGCCGATTTGGGCACATTTTGGCGGGCAAATTCGATGAAATCCATCGGTCGGCTTCGTTGGGCGGTAGATAACGACCGCAAGGACCTCGCGAACTATGAGACAGGCCAACGTTCGCATCGCGAGCGCGATTCCGAACAGGAGTCATTGGCCGAGCGCGTTCTGAAAAATCTCGCGCTGATCCGAGCGCATGAGGCCAAGACGGACTAGAGGCGCTGGCCGCCGGCCCTTTGGCTGTCGATGAGGCTTTGGTCCGGTCGCTACCATACGCGCATTGAAACCGCCGCCGGATGGACATTGTCCGTCCTGGGGTTGGCGAGGCACGTCTCTCACCGGGCTGGTCCGCGCGCGACGATATCGATTGCGTGGAAAATCTTCTTTGCTGCTGTTGCGAGGCCTCTTTAGCTCTCACAAGCGTCCTGGCGAAGTGCCTACCGCCATCCTGCGATCTGCCCACCCCTTGATGTCGGCAACCGTCAGCGCCTTGAGGAACGGATTGGCGTTGACCAGCTTGTCGCGTGTGGTCCGACCCGTCGCGTCAGCGGCGGCCATAAGGGAAGCCGCATCGGCATTTTCCGCGGCGGACAATAGCGCTACGGCACCCGCCGGTCCCGCGAAATGAACGAGATAGAGAGAACCGGGTGTGATCGGCAGACCGCGCTTGTTGAGGATCGCGGCATATTCCTCGACCAGTCGCGTGGTGATCTCTCGCGCAAGCTCGGGATCTCGCCGCAGGTCCAGCACGTCCTTGTCGCTGCGCCCCTGGATCAGATCGCGCCGGTGCCTTCGAACTGCTTCGAGCCACGTGTCATCGAGAAACTGGGCAGCACCGGTAGCACTCGACCGCTTGTTCCTGGCATTCGAGTCACCATTGGACTCGGCGACGATAATGCGCTCGACCAATGCCTTTGCGGCCGTCTTGTCGATCAATTTCCGGTTCAAATGCGCGTCGCGGAACAGGATGAAACTTGCGACGAAGGCCAGGCCAATCGCCACGCCAAGTGCAGCTGTGATGGATTCCGCGGACAGCCATCCCCGAGTGGTGACAACGTACCCGCGCTCGTCTGGGCGAGGGGGGCGGATTTCGCCGGGGCGGTGTGTTTGCTCTGCCGCATGCGCGAGGCATCGCGCCTTGCCGTCGGCCGCCTCATTACAGAGGAATCGTGGGGCTAGGTCTGGCATCGCGATGGTAGGTTCAATGCCTGGAGCAGGCTGTCGAAGACACCTGACGAACAGGGTTTGACCTCCGCGACCGGCCTGGCGCGATTGAGTTTCACAGTTGCCTTGGAAATTCGCTGCTCGGGCCGAGCTCTGGGCGGCACAACCGCGGATTTTCTTCCGCGTGCGCTCCGTTGCCTGACGATCTTCGAAGGCTCTTGCGCAACAATTGAGATTTGATCCGGCGGAGGCATCACTTCGCTCGAGGAGATCGGCTGCGGTGGCGCTTCAAGCATGTGCGGGATTACGAGACGGTCCGTCGTCGTCAGCGTATCGGACGAGCCAACGGCCGCCTGAGCGGGTGGTTCGCTCACAGGCTTTGTCGTGCGCGGCGGGGTCTCGAACTCCATCGCCGCGAGGGTGCTGAGGCCAACAAGGATGAGAGCCACTCTCATCTGATTTCACGCTGTCCGAGGAGGAAGCCTCGCTCAAAGCCCGCCGGAAATGAGCTCCCGAAAATCCGAGACGATTGCAAAGATCCAATGAGGCGGCTTAGCGGCAGAAACGAACCAGCCGACACAGGTAGGGGAGAAGATCAGAGACAGGGTTAACACGGGGCGGCATGGCAAGCGTATCGCGATACGCAAGACCAGCGTTGGCAATTGCGTAGGAATGGGCGAGATGGCCGTGGAACGGATGTGGCGTTGAGTACAAGGGCCGGCTGGCGTGCGATGTCGCTCTGCCCGGTCACCGGGTGGTCACCGCAGGCGGTGACCGTGCGATCAGAGAAGGTGGCACTGTTATCCCTCGAGATCGACGTATTGCCGAAGCTTGAAGACGATGTCGGGTAGAGCATGTCGCAGGCGTGCGGCGTTCTCGGAAGTGGTCGAGAACGGTGCGAACTTGATCATAGCGTTCCAGGGCCGATATCCGTAGACGGTGATCGAGACCCCGGATTTCGGAAAGCCATCGACTTTGCGAAGCTCCCCAAGGACGAGGTCGGCGATCGCCACGGCCGGCAACCGCGCGCGTTTTTCATCATGGTTGCCGGCGGGCGTGGGAACGATGGGCTTGTTTGGCGGCGCGGACGCGGCCAGAGGCTCTTCTTGGAGCGTTGGCGGCATCTCGGGCGCCGGAGGTGCGGTTGCGGGCGCGCTCGTCGGCGCTGACGGGGAGGCCTCAGCGAGCCGATGCGGCTCGGAAGCTGGTTGCTCCGCGCGCTTGCCGCCGAGAATGCCGCTGATCAGCGCCATAAGGCCGGCATCCTTCGCGTCATCACTCATGGCTCTCTCGCAGTTGTGCCCAGCCTAACACCTGCCGGACAGGAGGCTACTATGCCTATGGCAATCGCGGTTCCTGTGTTCGCAATCGAACATTCAGACGTGCAAAGGTCCGCTAATCTCCACCTCTGCGAGATACCTGAACTCACGAAGGGGCGTTCGAAGGTGTTGGATAGTCTGGTGATGCGCTGGCGCATGCGCAATTTCTTGTTGGTTTGTCCATCTTGCAAAAATGCCACTCCCACGAATCGCGGACGCTACATGCTCGGCGAGGAGCGATTGACGTGCGATCGCTGCGGAGCGACTGACTCTGTCACTTTCTGGCGTTTCGAAGGAATAGCTCACCGCGCGTGTGCCTCGAGCCACGGCACAGCTAAAGTTCGCGCTCACTAGCCGGACGGCTACGATTCTCACATTGATCCCAAACTGCTGCCGGCCGCCGCATCAGGGGTGATCGCTGTGCGCGTAACTGAAAACTGAACGACAAGGAAAGTCTGCCCGCAGATCCCGGGCCCGTCGGTAACCTCGACGCGCCAGTTGAGGTCCTGCCAAAACGGTCCCTCCGGTCCTTCGTTGAGAATATTCCTGCACACTTCGATCGCTACCAATTGCGCGGCGGCGACGTCCGGAAGCTCCAGCCCGACGTCATCGAAGACGGAAATGCCACCGTGGGCGTGGAAGAAGAAGCGGGTCATCCGCACGACTCCCCTCCAAGAGACGGCAGCGAGAGCGCGCGGTCTCAGTCCGCCAACGTCAGCGACTCGATAAATAGACCGGCTGTGGAACCCGGACGGCGGTTCTTTTGAGGGAGATCAATGCTCTTAATGGGTAAGGTCCCGCCGCCCACGCTGATCGCGGACATCTGGCCGAGGCTGATCTTCACAGGCCGACCGTCAGCGTGGGTAAAAGGATGACGTCGGACCGGGCGGGGCATGCCGCGATCAAGGCGGCTTCCGAAGTACCTCGCAAATTATCGATCTTTGGGAGGCTCGCAATGGCCGCAGGCTACCTGCGGGTCGTGGGGAAAGGCTGGCGGGGAACCGGCTCCGCTGAGGATCGAATTTGACCAAACCGGGTTAACGACGACCGAAGTGAGGGCAGCGGGAGTAGTAATTCTATGCTCGGTTTGGCAATTCTGTTCGCGGCCGTCGGATTGGGTTTTGCCGTAGGCTACGGCACCCGCGAAGTCGTCTCACGCAGACGATATGCCGAATATTTGGCATATGCGCCATATCTCGGGCCTCCGCGGCCAAACCTTTCACATGCCAGGGATGACAGTCGGTTGGGGCAGCAGCCAATCACGTCGCTCAGAAACATCGTCTCCATGTTGGCCGATCGCATCAGCTTCGCACTCGCTTTGGATTTTACCTTGGCGCTGCTGCTGATCCTGTTGTTGCCACGGCCGTTGTGACCCTGCGGACGACCGCGGGAAAAACACAAAATTGCGGCTGAGCACCAACAATGCTTCGTGGCCAGCCGCCAGCGATCGCACATGAAGCGCGCAATGGGCGACGGCCGCGCATGCCTGTTACCCCAGAGGGGACAAGTAGTCCTGGTGGAGGCAAGTTGGCCTTGCCCCGCCATCAAACAGTACGGTGATGCCGGTGGTACGAAGACTGACTTCGACGACCGTACCGGTCTTGTTAGCCAGATCGGGGCACTGAAGGGCACCGAGCTGGCTTATCTTGACGCGAGTGCCAACCACAAAGGTCGTTTGAGCAACCATGCTATAAATCCGAATTGATAAATATTCATGGTTCGATAACGCGACAAAAATACATGCCGTCCGGGATTCTTGCAACCTGCGGTAAATGCGGACGTGTTCCGATGTCGTCCCTCGCAACGGCGTCCGGGTGCTGGCATCTCCAACCGAAGGTGCCACGTTACTTCTTTAGGAGTAGTCCCATCGCGCACACCGTGCGGCATTTGCCGTGGCCGGCGATCAGAGCTCGCGCTCCATCGCTGGATTACCCGAGTCGGGAATGAGCGGCAATTTCGCGTGGTCTTGACCGTGTTCCGGTCACTTGAGTTCCCCTCGGTGGACAGACCGGAGCCGACCCCAGGCCTCACTTTGCCGCCAACCGCTGGGGCCATTTTTTGTTATCGGCACAAGCGGCCTCGGTTCGAAAGCGCTGATCTAATTCCATGTTGAAATAAGCCCCGGTACGACAACAGATCGGGAACTCAAATGTCTGCCCGGCTGGAAAAGGCGACCGGGGTCCGTCAACGCAAATCAAATCGGGAAAAGTCGGCAAATTTCAAATCGGTTCCTCAGTACAAAATTGGACATAACAAAATACCGCACCGATCTAGGCTCGCTCCGCTTGGCCCACAATACCGTCAAGCAAACTCTGACGGCCCCGGCATTGTAGGTGGTGCCGGGGCCGTTTTTCGGCAGTGTCCTAATTCTGAGGTCGGACGATGAAAAAGGACCGGGTCATATATCGCTGCGAAAACCTGGCAGTCGAGATTGCCAATCATAGGCTGCATATCGGAAAGGTCGTGACCAAGTCGCTCAGGATCCTTGAAGAATCCGCCGGTCAGGACACGTTCCTGGGTCGCCAGAATTACAAGCCTATCCCACTCCCGCACCAGGAAGAGTAGGACCGGATTAGCCGGCGGCTGTCATCAGAAGGCGCAGGGCCGAAATTAGCTCATGATCCATACGGCAGCAGCCCAGAAGATGCGTGCGAGAAAGTAGACCCAAACGCCCGTCGTCGTCAGCAAGGTGGTCAATAGCAAAAATCCGAACACACGATCCTGCGGGTTCTCTTGGGCCTTATCAGCGGATGCGTGCACCGTATTATCGAATGTTGGCAACTGCGCGGTTTCTGGCATCATTCAACGCTCTAACAAACGAGGTTAGCCCCCGATTTGGAAACGGAGCGAAGCTGCGGCGCCAATTGCCGCCTCGTCCTAACTCCATCTGTGCGTTCCAGAAGCAAGGCCGCTGTCACGATCAGCGGCCTTCCCGGGCTTCAAAGAAATTATGAAATGAAAAAGCTCAGCCCCCGGATTTCCTAGTTTTCCCTGGAGGCCTGGTTCCGGCGAGCACATAGGTGAATCGAGAGGCTTTAATTCGTTCGTGACGGCGTCAAGAACTCCCGCTCCCGACACCATTTTAGGCCGTACCCGAGGTGGCCTCGATCATCGCGCCTGTCTCGCTTGTCGTAACTCACACCACAATCAAACGACACGGCCTTTCGGCTGCGCTGCCAGGGCCGGCGCGGCGGGCGGCTTGATCGGCGTCAACTCGCCGGAAGCCGAGATGATGGCGGTTTCCTGACGGCGGCACTTCGGACAGACGAACTTCACCTCATGCGGTCGGCTCGACCAGCTTGCGTGCTTGAGACTGGCCGACATCGGCCAGGCCTCGCATTGAGGACACGAGATCAGAAAGCGACCAGGGTCGAGCATACCCATTCCAAAGCTCCAAGAGCCTGCCCGTAAGCTGAAATGTCCAGCATCTGTAAATAGTTCCGGGGGCGGGCAGGGCGGCAACGCAGGCCTGCCACGTTCTTGATGCGCGTCACATCTTGACTGCGCCCGCAGCGAACCGACGACAGCGGGTTTGGCCGAAGCGTCGCTGCTCAGCTCCGCTTCTCTTTCGACCTCAGCCTCATCTCGAGTTGCCGGCGAATGGTCTTGGCGAGAGGCCGCAACGCCGCGACGGCGAAGCCGCAGAGAAGCATGAGCCACGTCGCCAGGGCCGCGCACCACAATAGGTCTTCCAGAATCTTGGGCATGACCTGCCCCCAAATGACTGCCTGAAATGAGAACAGTGTCCCTCAACCTTGGAGCGGCCACAAGGCGTCGTAAAAGTAGCAACGGAGCGACGGACGTGCCGGACGCCCGAAATCACGATCGCAGTCGCGGAGCCTGAGAATTCCCAGATCAGTGATTGTGAAATCGATTCGAGGATCGATTCTTGGGGCAACCGGTTGAATGGGCATGCGCATCCGGCTGATGAGATGGGCAGGTTCGCTGACCCTTGTTGGTGTACTTGTCTCTGCTTGCGTGAATTCCGACCAAGCGAGGCCGGCGGCCCGATCGGGCGCGTCATCGGGTGCGCCATGGGCCCGCGACCTCAACGAGCCGCCCCCAAATCGAGAGCCCGCCAATGGAGCGGCGGTCGCAGGAATAAAGGCTGATCTGAATGCTGCGCGAGAGAAAGCCTCGCGCTGAGGGGAGCCTTCGGCCAACGCCCCCTTTGCCACAATGCGGCAGAAACTACCCGATCATCCTTTCAAGGGCGACGAGAGCGGTAAAGACGACCACGACGACTCCAACGAAGGTGATGCCGAGGAAGACATTGTGCATGCTGTCGCGTTTCCCTATTCGCTGCCGGCGCCAACAAGCCGCCTGAGCTATTCAAGCGTCTTTCAGCTTCCAACCGCGAGGTGATCCTCGCACTCAGTCTTCAAGGTCAGTGGACTTTGATTTCCTTCAAGGGGAGCCGTAGCTCGGCGGCGCGTTCTTCGCGATCCTTCTTGCGAAATTCGATCTCTCGTCGCTCGAATTCAGTGAGTTCCCTTCGAGCCGCTTCCAAAATGCGATCACGTGGCGCCGTTCCTGGTTGTGTGCGTTGGCTCATCACTTACCCCAGTGTTGTCCCAGCGTTGTGGAAGGGGCAGATCGCCGCAAGATTGCGGATTTATGACGGCAGCGTGAGGAATATCGGCCAGGCGATCCTCACGATCGCGCCAGGAATTGCGCCAGGACAAGCTGGTGACGCGTGCGGCCAGGCCCGATGTTGGTGATTTGCCCGACGTGTCAATCGCGGGCGTCGCTGA
The DNA here is from genome assembly GCF_054185185.1 of Bradyrhizobium sp. UFLA05-153. Classification (NCBI taxonomy): domain Bacteria; kingdom Pseudomonadati; phylum Pseudomonadota; class Alphaproteobacteria; order Hyphomicrobiales; family Nitrobacteraceae; genus Bradyrhizobium; species Bradyrhizobium sp. UFLA05-153. Next base: position 5,684 of record NZ_JBBIAM010000015.1, on the reverse strand, counting down.
GGCAATCCTTGCCGGCGATGCCCCGGCTACTTTGCATGGGGTTGTTTTCGAGACTTTTGTTCGGCCGTGTCCCGTGCCGGCCCGCGGCTGTTTTTCGACGCAGATGATCTGATCGGTGTGCGCCGGGCGGAAGCTTCACTGCCTGCGGTACCCCCGGGGCTGCGGCACGCCCGGCGGCTGTCCGGTCTGCTGCTGCCTGAACCGGGCGCGCGGATTCAGATCGCAATAGGTGTTCCAGCGCCCCGAGGCGGACGCCAGGCACTGCGCCCTCGTTTCATACGAGCAGTCGCCGGACCAGCCGAGCTCCTCGCCAAAGACGCACCAGGGGTAGTCGTAGGAGGCGGGAAGGGCGGAGCCTGCGTGAGCGGCCGTTGCCGCGGCCAGCAGCGCCAAGATGGCTAGCGTCGTGCGCATGATCATATCTCCTGTCGTAGGGCCTTCGGCGGCGGGCAAGACCTCGAATCGTTGCACGCGCCGCTTCAACGCGATCAAGCGTGTTGAGGATTAGGCCGAAAGGCCCGTCGGTCCACCCAGGCGCATTTTTTCTCGCCATTTGTGAACTGCTTCACATCCGCAATGCCGATCGCCTGCTACAGATCGCGCATTGCTTTACCTATCCATTATTTAAAAAACACACCCCCGGCAGTCACATGCCGGGGGTGTTTTTGCATGGGCTGACCTTCAGGCGAGGGGGTTTTGTTCAGTGCCGGCGGAACGAGCGCACGGGACTGAGGGTTTGCTTCAGCGCCGCGATGAAGCCGGCGGTCGGACGTGCCGGCGATTTGGCTTCAATTGCTTCAGCTGCGACGCGGCAATCCGCGGCGACCTTCAACAGGCCGATCCGCGCGAGGTCGAGGGTGGAGAGCTCCGCCTGCTCCAGACACACACGCTCCAAACGGCGGAATTCCCGCAGCTCCCTGTTCATGCGCTGTCTCCCGGTGGTTGGGGACAAGCCAACCGCGATTCTCCTTAATGAGTAGTAAATCAGGCGGGGCTGGCCTCAGGCTGGTCACCGCGCCTGTGCTATAATCCCGCTCATGACCTGATCCCCGACGACCGGCGCCGGTGGTTCCACCGTTCGGCCGGCGAATCGACCAGGGAAATTCGAAGCAGGTGGCAAAGCGAGCACGGTGACGATCGTAACGGGAGGGAGCCTGACCATGACCACGTTCGACAAGCGCGAGCAGGGCTTTGAGGCCAAATTCGTTCACGACGAGGAGCTCATGTTCAGGGCCACGGCCCGATCCAACAAGCTGCTCGGCATGTGGGCAGCCGAGCAGCTCGGGCTGAGCGGCGATGCCGCAACCCGCTACTCGACGGAGCTCGTGACCGCCAATCTCGATAGCAGGACGGTCGATGATGTCCTGGGAAAGGTCTCCGGCGACCTCGCCGGCAAGGGAATCACGCCCGAGCAGGTTGCGCAGAAGCTCCAGGAATTCCTGCACCAGGCCGTGCAGCAGCTGAAGGGCCCCGAATAGGGCGCGTCCCGATCGTGCAGATGTCTTTCGAAGGTCACAGCTCCATGTGGACGATCTCGATCGGCTCGCCGCCGAGTCCGTGGGAGAAGTAGCCCCGCTTGATGCTCCTGAAGCCGCGCTTGCGGTAGAAGCCTTCGGCGTTGATGGTCGCCTCGAGCCTTATCGGCCCCTCGTGGCCGACCTTCGCCTCGGCTATCCCGATCTCCAGCAGTCTGCGCCCAAGTCCCGTGCCCGCCGCTTCGGGCAGAATGAACAAGCGGGTGACTTCGCCTGGCTCCGCATCGACAAAGCCGATCACCTTGCCATCGCGCAGGCCCACGGTCATTCGTCCCCTGGCGATGAGCTCTCCGTAGAACGCCACCGTGCGGTCGCCCATCCAGTTCGTGAGCTGGTCGCGGGAATAGGATTCTCCGGAAAGGCCGCTGATCGACGCCTTGGTGAGATTGAAAACAGTTTCCGCGTCTTCGCGGCGGGCGGCCCTGAATGAGAAATCGGTGTCCGTCACGCGGGTGGATCCGGCGTCATTCGTGGTTGCGCGCGGCCGTGTCGCTCAGGCGATCGACGAAGGCAATCCCGATCGCCGACGCCACGAAGGTGATGTGGATCAGGACCTGCCACATCACGCCCTGCTCGGTAAAGCTGGCGCGGCCGGAGCCGAGATTGCCGGCCTCGATGAAGGTGCGCAGCAGCGCGATCGAGGAGATGCCGATGATGGCCATCGCGAGCTTGATCTTCAGCACGCTCGCATTGACGTGGCCGAGCCACTCCGGCTCGTCCGGATGGCCCTGGAGGTCGAGCCGCGAGACGAAGGTCTCGTAGCCGCCGACGATCACCATCACCAGGAGGTTCGAGATCATGACCACGTCGATCAGCGCCAGCACGCTCATCATGATCTGCTGCTCGGTCAGGTCGAGCGCGTGCCAGGACAGATGCCAGAGCTCCTTGACGAACAGCGCGATGTAGACGCATTGCGCGACGATCAGCCCGAGATAGAGCGGCAGCTGCAGCCAGCGCGAGCCGAAGATGACCATCGGCAGCGCGCGCAGGCGTGGCGAGGCCGGAAGGCGGGGCTGGCTCGTCGTTTCAGGCTCGCTCGACATTTTCAGGCAATTCCCCGCTTCAGTTGCACGGAGGCCAGATGTAGCTCGACATGATGGCCTGCCGAAGACGCGACGTTGGGATCATGCGCGGCCTGCGGCATGATGCTATCCTGACCTCCGGGCGGCGCTGATTTTCAGCTGAGATCATTGGAGACATCGTGCGGACGATTGCGGCTGTTGCGACCATCGTGCTCTGCGGAGCCGTGATCACCGAAGCGGCCGCGCTGCCGCTGACGCCATTTCGCTACGCGGACCAGGCGCAGCGCTATTGTCCGACGGACAAGGTGGTGTGGCTGGATTTCAGGAAGGGGCGCTACTACGCCAAGGGCCAGAAGCTCTACGGGCAGGGGTTCGATGGCAGCTTCGTCTGCCTCAACGAAGCCAAGAGCAGCGGTTATCGCCGCTCGGTGCTGGGCTTGCGCTGAGCGCGCGCAGACCGGGTGGGTCGCTGGCTATTTGCTCTCGCTCGGCAGCTTGACCGGCACGTGCGGGGAACTGCTGACGACACGCGGACTTCCGTCCGGATAAGTGCGGCTCGTCCGGATCAGCGTTTCCAGAACCAGGAAGAATTTCTCGGCAAGCATGTCTCGTCACCCTCGTTGGTGATGGCCTCATCAAAGTTGAGTCGAGGCGCGAGGGACGGAAATTCAATCAACTAAAAGGGAAGCAGACAGTCCGGAAATACTGGACGTGCCGACTGGCAGCGTATTGCGCCGCAACATCGCGGCAGATGATTAAGGGGAAAGGTTGGCGCGCCTCAGGCGAACGCCAGGCCTCAGGCACAGTCAGGCAAACGCCAAGGCCATCAGACTCGAGCAGAGCAGAACCAAGCCGCCTGCCGTCAACGCCAGAAAGCCGTCCGACACCAGATCATGATTGCGCATAGGACACCTGCCGCTCTCTTGCTCGATGCTCGACCGGATTGATTAAAAGTTTCCGAACGCGCTCAAATTGAAAGAGGTGATGCTTCCGCGCGAGGCACTATGCCCTCGTGCGGTATCCTTCGAACGCATGGGCCAGAAAAATCCCCGCGCTTACCAGACCCATCAGTGCTGAAACCGTCTCAATCATCGCAAACTTCCGTTGCGCCCCTCGCACACGCGACAAAACGCGTACCGCCTTGCACAGTCAAAAGGATTCCAATGTGCGCAGTTGCAATCGGGAAGCAGTGAGGATTTGGCGCAACAGTTTGTCCAGGACTGGGACGGGAATAGGGCGCTTCGCGCGCCGATGCTCCGTAGATCAACGGAGAGAACGCCAACCTCTGGTTTACCATCTCGGCGCGAGAGTCGCGCGCTCCCCATTTCCGCCGTGATCGCGTTGCGTTATCGTCACCACTTCCGAACCGGTGGTGGGCCGCTTCGGGCAAAGACCGGCAGAAGGCCTCCTTGTGGGCACGCGTCCGGCGAGATGGTATTGGGGCGAATGGGGATCCGACGGTCAGATTCGATGGTGCGGGCCGCGCGTGGTGTTGCGGCTGCCGCGACCTGCCTCGCGCTTGCCAACTGTGCCTCATCGGGCAAATTCGCCAGCCACGTCGATCCGAAATACGGCGTGTCCTCCAGCCCGCGCGTGGTGGCCTGGGGCGATCCCGTGCCCAAGGGCGGCGGCACCTACCGCGTCGGCAAGCCCTATGTGGTGGCCGGCAAGACGTATGTGCCGGAGGAGGACGCCAACTACCGCGCCGAGGGCCTGGCTTCCTGGTACGGCGACGACTTCCACGGCCGCCTGACCGCCAATGGCGAAATCTTCGACATGGGCTCGCTCACCGCGGCGCACCCGACCTTGCCGATGCCGTGCTATGCGCGGGTGACCAACCTTTCCAACGGCAAATCGCTTATCGTCCGGGTCAACGACCGTGGGCCATATCACGGCAACCGCCTCATCGACGTCTCGAACAAGGCGGCTGAACTACTTGAATTCAAAGGCAATGGTGTCGCCAAGGTGCGCGTCGAATATGTCGGCCGGGCGCCCCTTGAGGGGTCCGACGACCGCCAGCTGATGGCCACCTTGCGCACCGGCATTCCGGCGCCGACCCCCTCGATGGTCCGCGTCGCCTCGGCTAGGCCATTCGTTCCGGAGCTGTCGGCTTCCAGCCATGGCGCGATCCGAGGCGAGGTTCCGCTTCCGGAAGGGCGGCCATACAGCCTCGGCAATACTTCGGCCGACGTCGCTTCGATCAACGCGACCTCGGAAATGTCGGCTTCGAGCCGCAATCGCGGCCGGGCGCTCCAGAATGCGCGCGCGGTGTCCTATGACCAGGACGGCCGCGATACGTCGGACACGGCGCCATCGGCCGCCTATGTCTCCGACGACGGCGCGTCAGAGGCGCGCAATATCCTGAGCGGCCGCGGGCTCTACTGAGTCGCACTTTCCTTCAGGAACGTCACCAGGGCCGTATTGACCTCGTCGGGCCGCTCCTGCTGCACCCAGTGGCCGGCGCCCTCGATGATCAGCTTGCGCCTCAGATTAGGCAGCACGCGCTCGAGCTCATTGACGCGCTTGGCGCCGATCAGCCCGGTGATCACCGCATCCTTGGAGCCCGCGATGAACAGCGAAGGCTGATGGATCTGCGCGTCCTGCCAGGGCGCCGTCAGCTCCCAATTGCGATCGATGTTGCGGTACCAGTTGAGGCCGCCGCGGAAGCCGGACTTGCGATAGGTCTCGGTGAAATAGGCGAGGTCTGCCTCGGTCAGCCAGCTCGGCAGCGGCTCCGAGCCGCTCGCGTGGCCGAGAAAGCCCTTGTCGTCTTGAACGAACATCGCCGCCGTCGGATCGGAAAGCCCGCGCCCACCCAGCACGATGCGCATGGTGTGGGCGACATCGCGCTCGAGCTCCGCCTCCGCGACGCCGGGCGTCTGAAAGTACTGCCAGTAGAAATTGGTGATGCCGTTCTCACGCAACAGGTCGAGCGGCTTGCCGCGGCCGCGGAACGGCGGCGGAACGCTCAAGCCCGCCACCGCCGTGAATATGTCCGGCCGGAACAGCGCCGCGTGCCAAGCCACCGGCGCGCCCCAGTCGTGGCCGATGACCATGGCCTTGGTCTCGCCAAGCGCCTGCACCAGGGCAACGACGTCACCGACCGTGTCGAAGATGGAGTAGGCGG